>JAOUQB010000349.1 GCA_029879555.1 Nitrospirota bacterium
GAGGAGCTTCGGTACGCAGCGTTACAAGGAATGGGGGGAATTCCGCCACTGGCACGATCAAAAGGGTTCCCTGATAGTGGGTACTATATCCTTCGAAGCGGATGGGGCAACGGTTCGGAACCGTATGAAGATGAGCGGTATTTGATTTTCGATTGTGGTCCTCTTGGGGCTGGGAACCACGGGCATTTCGACCTTCTTAACATTGAAATGGCCGCGTATGGCCAATCCTTAATCCTTGATCCCGGACGCTATACCTATGACGAATCAGGTGACGTAAACTGGCGCGTTCGGTTCCGAGAAACCGCCGCACACAACACCGTCCTGGTCGACAGGAAGAATCAAACCCGCTATGTCTTTGATAAAACCCGATTCAAAATTAAAGGCCCTCAGCCCGATTTCATCTTACAGACCTTTGTTACTCAACCAGGGTTTGACTTTTTACATGGAATCGCTCGAAGCCATGAGTATCCCGTGGTTCATGAACGAAAAATATTTTTTGTGTCCCCTGCCTACTGGATTATTTCAGACTTGTTAGTAGCCCAAGAATCTCATACGTATGACCTTCTTTTTCACCTGTCTGATCGCGCTTGGGGAAAAACTTCCTCAGTCCAAGTCGAACAGAGCCTCCTCGTTCATGCTCCACATGTGATTCTAGCGCAACCACGTGACCATCACATTACGGCTTCTATTGAGGAAGGCGCCGTTTCCAACACCTATGGCACCAAACAGGTGGCTCCCGTTGTCAAATATTCTTGCGAGGCCACCAGTATCTGTTTTCACACCGTGGTCTATCCCTATAAACATGATCGCCCGGATATTCTTGTGGAACAGATCCCGGTTTTCAAAGAAGGGAGCCCGTGCACAGCCGATCAGGCCTCGGCCCTCTGCATTACTCTCACTCAGCATGGCCAAACCTTTTACGATTATTACTTTATCAAGCATACCTCCCTCGATGGGAGATATACCGCGGGCACCTTGACGCATGAAGAAACGGTAGGATTTCTTCGCATGGATGAGACTGGGACCATTCAGTTTCAACATCGAGTCTCCTGATTGATGTATGACACCATTTCCTCACCAAGCCAACATTATCTGATGACACCGGACCAACTATGAAAGGCATTCGAGAAATTCCCAACGATACAACCCTTCCTCACTTATGGAAGGCCTTGGATGCCTCTGTCATGTTAAAGCAATTTCAACACACCCTGTTTGAGACGGAACAATCCCGACAACAATTTCAGGTGACTGATTGTGAAGTGGTCTACGTGAAGTATAAACCCTACAAACCCTGTACCATCTGCTACCACGTTGTGATTCGAGATACCCATACCCAACAGATTCATACCCAGCTCCATTCTGCAAGGATGTTCCAACTTGGGGACTCACGGCTTCGATACGACAATGCGAAAACCTCGCGCCTCATTCCCCCTTCCTGTGGTCACGCGTTGGTTCATATTCCGGAATATGAAATGGTCATCTGGAGCTTCCCCAATGATCGCAAACTTCGTGTCCTTCCAGAACTGACCGACCCTAGCCTCGTTCGGGAGAAACTCCTCCCCGACTTGCTTGTCAAATTATTTTGTCACGATTGGACCATCGTCCGTTCCGAAACAACCGTGATGAACTACGTGCCACGGCATAGTTGCACGGTCAAAGTCACGTTTCAAATGCGAGGGCGTCAGTTCGCTGAAAAAAAATCTGTCACGTTGTATGGAAAGACTTATGTGAATCACACAAGCGGAGAACATGCTTCTGCCGTTCTGCATGAATTATGGGAAACCGAGGCAAGGAAATCCGGCGAATTTCGAATGGCCCAACCAGCGTGGTATGACACCACACGCAACATTTTTTGGCAATTTGCGATTCCAGGAACCACGTTGCTTCAGTGGGATATGAGAAGTCGGCCCTTCGTCAACCTGCTAGAACAAGCCGGGGCAATGATCGCAACCCTCCATAGCTTGCCCGTTACCAGGGCTCAACAGACGAAGGTGCAAGATCGGGCCTCTGGCTTACATTACGCAAATTTGGCTCTCACCCACTTAGAACCTCCTGTCATGACATTGCTCCAAACCACCATCACCCTTCTCATAGACCAATGGAAAGGATTAGGAGATCAGCCTGAAACCACGTTACATGGAGACCTTCATTTTAAGAATTTCATCGTTGATGGCACCTCCGTCGCCATGATTGACCTAGATGAAATTGGAAGAGGATCGCCCTTCCATGATATGGGGAGTTGCATTTCGTTCCTCCTGTACCAAGGCCAAGAGATGGGACTTGTTGAATCTCGAATCGAAGCGTTAGTCAAGGTGTTTGTCCAAGGGTACCGACGACGAGCGACCTGGGACGTACCGGAACCTGTCCTACGATGGCATGTCGCAGCCGCCCTCATCGATGAGCGAGTCAGGCGCTGTCTCAAAAAGGCGAAACCTGGGACGGTGAAGCAAGTTGAACGATTACTGAAGTTGGCCTCTCACCTTGTCTGTGGCAACCGAAAAATCCCAATGGGTGATTCGCTGCCACCGGTGTCCATGAATGCCCTTCTTCCAAGCCACCTGTTGATCGTGAAATGAATTGAGATGATTGAATCTCTCCACGAACGATATCATCATCAGTTAGCCCATCTTTCGGACGATGTCTTTCTCATTCAGCTTATCAATGACATTGGGGAACACTGCGGGTGGTGGCATCCAGATCGTCCGTGGACGCGTTTGTCAGGAAAATTTAATCCAAGGCAAGAGGTCTTTGCCACCCTGGTCTACCACACGACAGATACCCCCCAAGAACTTTGCCTTATTGAAGTATCGAACCAGTCACCACAAGGGGACATTCCCGAACAGTCCTGCATGTTTCTGGACCATGTGGGATGGTTTCGATTCACACGCTTCCCTGAAGATCCCGCGCTCCCTATGCTGGCATCGGTTCTCACAGAAGGAACCCTTGAAAGAATCGTACAATATCTTCCCCATCATCGGTGCACCATCCAATTCAGACAGATTGGAAACGAGGGGCCGTGTTTTGCAAAAGTCTTTGATTCCAATATTGGAAAAAGAATTCATTCGGACGGAGTCGCGCTGTGGAACGCGGCCATCCAAGGTGACCTGGGCTTTGCTGTTCCTCGCCCCGCACGATGGGACGAACATACACTCACCCTCTGGCAAGGGGCGGTCAAGGGCAAACCCATCGCCATCGCCCAGCTCTTTGATTCGAATGGCCCAACACTGGCATATACGATGGGACAGGCGATTGCGACGCTTCACCAGTCTCGCCTAACGCCCAGCATTCTCTTTGACAGGGAAACGGTCCTACAGCAAGCCAAAAGACATGGCACCGCACTTCTACACAGAGAGCCTCATTTACGTCGCGAGGTCCATTCGATACTCAGTCCATTAGAAGACATCCATGCCAGAACCTTGCCTCAGAAGCTCGCGCCTCTCCATACCGATCTTCACCCAGTGCAATGGCTGGAACATGAGACGGGCCTTGGGCTGGTCGATTTTGATCGCCTCGCGCTCGGTGATCCGGAATATGATGTCGCCTCGTTCCTCACTGAACTGGAATTTAAAGATAAAGGGCGTGGACGAATGGTTCAGGTTATTGACGCCTTTCGAAGGGGGCATGAATCCGTCGCTCCCCCCTTACACGACTCTCTCCTTCATGCCTATCGTGCCCAGAAGTGGTTAGCCAAAGCACTCCGTGCTCTAGGAAAAATTCACATTGATGGGGTGCTCCGAGCCACACAA
>JAOUQB010000348.1 GCA_029879555.1 Nitrospirota bacterium
TTTGGAGGAAATACACAAAGATCATTCTGCTTAAGTTTCCTGAGCTTCCTTTTTCTGACGCAGAACCGGAATCCTTCTGAATTCTTACAACGGGGTTTCGAAAAAATACACTGTTCCGTACAGATATACTAAATTAAAGGCAGTGTTGACTCTAAATCCTCCCGAATCATTGTTGTTCGTCACGTCGGCCTGAAGACGGTCGTAAGCAGCGCCAATCGCCAGGTATTTAAAAAGTTGATATTCCAGCCCAAAATAAATCTCAAACATGGAACCCTCGTATTCTCCAACCGAAAGGTAGAAAAAGTCGCTACGAAAACTTGTGTGCAATCTTGGAGTGAGGCGGTAATTCAGTAAAATTCCGAGCGAGGGCAGGGGGAGAGTCAACGCTTCTTCTGAAACCAAGCGGGTGGCTGTCCCTCCCCTAGGAGGTGTAATGCTTCCTTGAGCGGATAAGGCGAATTTTATGTTGGCCATATACAACCCTGGGGCGAAAGCAATTTCGATGGCATCGGTGTGGTAAAAAGAATAGTTGTACAGAAGTCTATAAAGATTAATATTTAAGGAGGAGTTTGTGGAGGCGCCGATATCGATAATATTGCCATCAATTTGAATTTGTTCATTCAACGTTCGGTTCCCCGCGAGGCTAACCCGATACCAGGAGAGTCCCAGACTATGACTGGGAGTGAAGCGAAACAAACCATCGAATCTAATAGCAGATGATGAATCATTTCCCCCAAGGGTGTCTTGGTAATTAATTGTCCCGCCTATACCTGGAAGAGGATTCACTGTGAGATCCGTATTGGCGCCGAAAATAAAGGCTCCTCCTCCACGAATCATTAAGCGATCCGGGAGGTGGCTGGGATCTCCTCGAAGGTCGGCGAACCAATCTCCCGCCTGAACATATCCTGGCGTGCCTAGTAGCAGTAGGGTAGGAATCGTGATGTGCAACAATAGGATGTTGAATCGCCCCCAAACTTTTGAGGATATCGTTCTCAACGAGTATTGTGGTGAGAGAAAAAACTGCCTCGCGTCTAACCTTTTCTTTGAAAAAGGATTCATTATCACATACCACATCTCCTGGAAAATGGGTTCCCGGGGGAGATCGAAAAAATCAATGATGGATAGAGATCTGGTTTTATTGCAGCGACGATCTATTGTTTATCATATCGTCATTAAAGTATTCAAACATTTGGATCAGATGATGTGGGGGGATCCCAAGGTGATAGCCCTAGCCAGGAATTGGTGTCGTCATTATTTCATTTTCGAAATCTATAAAGGGCCTTGGATTCAACTTGTAAGTGCAACTAGAGGTTCATGGCTTTTCCTGGAGGGTGGTTCGAAATTTCATGGGGGATTCCATACGCAATTTGCTCGGAGGCTGTCCTGATCAGCGTATTCTCTCCCTACTATTTCCAATCAACCTAAAGCCTTGAAAAATAACCCCTTATTATCTTTGGGTCATGACTAGTTAAGAGGCTGTTTTCGTAGCATCCTGAGTACTAATTGGTAGAGGTTTTGTCCACGATGATTGAATCGAAATTCGCAGTCCTTCAGATGCCAGTAGGAGGTACGTTTGCTGATCCCGCGAAAACGGACGAGGCGGGCTTTCGCATAGCCCCAAAACCCTTCAATGCCGTTCACATGGGCACGGCCTCGCACAAATTCATCCTTGCTATGATCGACGCGAAGATGTTTGCCATAGCCCACATCGACCAGGCCATTGTACCCTCGCCATCCATCCGAATAAATCACACTGTCCAAAGTATCCTTGCCCCGAATAATCGCTTGCAGCGTGCGTTTCCGACAGTCTGGCACGAGTTCGGTGTAGACCTGCCCATTCCGTTGGAAAATCCCGAAAACAATGGTTTTGCCATACGCCCCTCGACCGCGTTTCCCTTTGATACGTCGTGCTCCAAAATAGGATTCATCGACTTCCACTTCGCCACCGAACGGCGATTGCGTTTCACAAAATTGGGCAATGCGTTCTCGAAAAGCTCTCACATATCGATTAATCGTGTGGCGATTGCACCCGGTCAAGAGAGCCATTTGTGAGGCCGTTAAATCCAGGACAAAATACCGCACGAGTTGGCGTACCTGCCACGTCGAAATTCGTGCACGGTTGGCGTACCGATTTCTCCTTGCCATGACTGAAGATTAGCGACATTTTCACCTTCTTAACTAGTCATGACCCTTATCTTTTTACAGAGAGTTGCACTTACAAGTTGAATCCAAGAGCCAGCTGGCCGCGCACACCCGTCATCCTCCTCACGCCAATCCGACGGTCGCGATCATGATCATTGCCGATGAACAGTCGACGTCACAGATTTTCGGACTTAGGCTCAGATCTTGTAATGCAGCTGAAAGCCTAGACTGCGGCCATGGCGCGTCCCTTTCGACTCAGGAATTGGAATTTCAAAAGGCCTTTTTGCCTGGCCGAGAAAGTACCAACGAACCTGTTGTAGGGGCGCTGCCTCTCGTCCCCGTCTGAAAAACGTGCGTGTTTTTTGCGCGCCGGGGTGGGAGGGGAACGTTTGAATTCTTGGGAATGAGGCCGTCGATAAGAGTTTGATGAGGCACTTTGCTGCCTCGTTATCTGATGAGCTGGTTCTGAGTGGGGATTTGATCTAGGATGGTTGAGCGGACTTGATAGATGCCATTGTGTCCGGCCCCTTTCGCAAACACCAGCCCTTTCTCTCGTTTTCCTAAGACTAGCAGCCCGCTCTTTTGTCCCTGACGACTACGGCCTTGTATGGTGGCGGTTGGGGAATCGAGTCCTGCTTGGCTGGATGTTGTGGACCCCTCGGGATGCGCGATCTCGGTTGGAATATCGACGACACGACTGACAAAAAGGTTGACGACTTCTTGGTCTAATGCCGCGTTGGGCCGGTCCTCGAGAATCCAGTCATCATGTTGCTTAATCAGTGCATATTGTTCTTGAGGTGTCGTGACTTCCAACATTACCAATTCGTTAATTTCCATGCCGAATAATCGTTTATCTTGGAAATAAAAAGCTCCGCGGGTGATGGGTTTAAGGATGCTTGGGGAAATTTCATAGAGCGGGCCTGTACTGGAGGTGACGGCGTAGGCTTTTTCTGCATCTTGAAATTGATACAGACTGACATAGTGCGTTCGTGGTCCTTCCAGTAACGTGACCCCCACCTGGGTGCGATTCGGTTGCCCAAGAATTCGCTGTTTTTCTTCTTCGGTATCCACAAAACCTGTGGCTGCGAGCCCGCTGAGATCCATCAGGAGTGTGCCGACGGTAATTTTATCGACCGGGGCCTTGATGGGACTGGTGAGCACCCAATTGGGGGAGAGGCTATGGACACCGGCCACCCTGGCCATCACCATCGTGGTGTCGGCCTGCTGAATATGCACTTCTTGGACACGTTCTCGATCAAAAAAGAGCAGGTCCTTCAGGCGAAAGTTTGGCAACGTTTTTTGCGCAAAAGTCATGACATCCAAGGTGGTCAGGACCACTTGATCATCGGCTTTGGTTTGAACATATAACGATGGCGCAAAGGGTCCGCGATCACCCAATGCCAGTTCTTGCGTGGTGGTCGGTGTCTTGAGGGTGAGGGTGAGGTACGGTGGCGCTAATCCGTATTTCTCTAACGTGGCTGGGCCATCTTTAATGGTTCGTTTGATTTTTCCAATGGTGAGGGCGCGTAATATTCGTCGGACTTCCTGGTTATCAGCGGGAAATCGCATAGGTTCGGTGATCGTCCATCGATATTTTTCGTCAC
>JAOUQB010000350.1 GCA_029879555.1 Nitrospirota bacterium
CTTCGAACAAAGGCGACATCCTCAAACGGTGGATTATCGGCATCGGGAATGGTGGCCAGTGCATTCGCATGATTCCCGCCAACCAGTAATTGTCCGCCCACGTTAATGCCAATGCCATCTCGCAATTGCACTTGCTCAATATCCACTAATTCGGCAATGTCATTGATTAACACCGCACGTTGATCTCGCAAATCTGGGGCTTCCCGACCACTCGATTCCGCTTTGAAAATTTCATCATTCAGTGAAGCCACCCGTCCAGCCAATCCATTGATTGTCTCGACATGACGACGAATTTCTTGATTAGCATCCAAACGGATCTGATTAAATGCACTGGCATGATCGACAAAGACCTGCGCAAGCGTTTGTGCTTTAGCCAACACAACCGTGCGCTGGATGGGACTTTCCGGATTCGTGGCGACATCGCGCAGGGCATTGAAAAATTCCGTGATGCCATGGGACAGTCCTGCATTTTCCGTTTCCGTCACAATCCCATCGGCTTGAGATAAAAATGTCGTGCGAGATGAAATAAATCCCAGGTCCTCATTACCAGCGGTCAGTTGATTTTCGATAAATGTATCCACGGTGCGCCGGACATGGGCGACCTGTACCCCGCTGCCAATCACACCTTGAGCCGGGCGATTCGTCTCTAAAACGACTTCCTGCCGTGAAAACCCTTTGGTGTTAATGTTGGAAATATTGTGAGATGTGGTAGCCAAGCCCTGCTGATGCGCTTGGATCCCAGAACGGGCAATATTAAAGATATGACTAATGCCGGCCATAGGCGTCTTACCCCTGTAGTTGAACCGAACTGAGGACAGAAGGAGTCCGCAAAGCTCCTGACCCCTGATACACGGGACCCGTGCCTACACCGGCATAAATAAGATGAATCGCTTCACGAACGATATGTTGCATCCGTTGAATGCTGGATTCATTCTTTTTACCTTGTTCCTGAATCATTCGGGTCAATCCAATGAGGTCCTGAAACTTCGATTTGGCTGACACCGCCTGTCGATGTGAGAGATTCCTTAGCCAGTCTGCAAGATGGCCTTGGTGGTCTGGGCCGGCAAGCCGATGCATCGTATCCAGCGCTTGTTGTTCGTATCGACACATCTCGTCTAAAACTTGCTCCTTTTTCTCGGTCATATCCGCGACTCCCTGTCGATCCATCGCCAGCAGAAAGCATTCCTCTTGACTGAGCAGAGACAGGAAAATCTTGAAGAGTTCCTGCATCTCTCCCAAGAGGACATGAAGGTGTTCCCACGTCGCATGAGGATGATTCAGCACCCGATCAGTCTCCCCTTCAACCTAAGGTGATTACGAGCCCAGAGCATTAAGAATGGTTTCCCGAGTAATCGCATCAGCCACTTGCCCCGGCGTGGCCAATTCAATTCCTTGAGCCAAGGCCTGTTGAATGTGTTGAATCCTGTCCGTTCGAAGGTCTGGTAATTCTGCCGCACGAGTGGCATGGGTACGAATGTCTTGGGCCAATCTGGAAAGATCCACGGCATCTGTCGTTCCGCGATGTCCCCCCCCCGGTGATTGCCGTACATCCTTCTCATGACTGGATTTTGATTGGATCTGAAAGAACAGTCTTCCCAGTTCTCCACTGGGATCAAGGCCCGGTATTGTCATGGCATCTTGCCTCCTTCTCTCTATCTATCGGAGACAACACCATAAAACTTTACTGAACGTCTTAAGATTTCACCAAAAACGGAGGATTAGACGGGGCATGAGCAAGATCTTCATTGCGGGCCACAGCTGCCAACACATAGTCCGAAAGCCCTATTCCCCCGGCTTCAGCCGCGCGCCTGCCGATTTCTTCATCATAAAAAGAATAGAACATCTCCCC
This sequence comes from Nitrospirota bacterium, assembly GCA_029879555.1. Lineage (GTDB taxonomy): Bacteria > Nitrospirota > Nitrospiria > Nitrospirales > UBA8639 > Nitrospira_E. Next base: position 1,850 of record JAOUQB010000350.1, read on the forward strand.
CATTTTATTGGCCGTGAGTTCTCCTTGAGGGACCGTCTCTCTCATCACCTTTAACAAATAGGAGACAAAATACGATTCGAATTCTTGGCTGGCCTTCCGTAAGTCCCCTCGTCGGGCCAATTGCTCAACCTGATTAATCTTCGTTCCGGCTAGCGTCCCAGCCACCTGTGACGTATCCCGTAGTCCAGTGCCATCGATCATTCAGGATCTCCTTCAATAAAAACAGTAAAAATGGAGAAGTACAAAGCAAGTATTGAGGAGTAAAAGAGAAGAATGAGTGATATCCCGGCCTGTTACATTCTTCTTCTTTATTGCTTTTCCCTTCTCACTTTTCTCTTCTCACTTCCTCTATATCAATTCTAAATCAGCTTGTAGCGCACCAGCAGCTTTTGCGGCCGTCAGGACCGCCACCAGGTCACGAGGGGTCACACCGACGGAATTTAACGCTTTAACCAAATCCCCTAACGTCACTGACCCGTCAACCTGAATGACCTGGCGTTTTTCTTCCTCAGCCTCAGCTTCCACGTCCGGGGTCACCACGGTTTGCCCTGCGGCAGATCCAATAAGACCCGGCGCCTGAGGTTGAGAAACATTAAAATCGGTTTGAACTCGGATAGTCAGGCTGCCGTGAGAAATGGCCATGCTGGCCAATCGAACATGTTCCCCCATCACAATCGTTCCAGTGCGTTCATTCACGACGACCTTGGCACTCACATCCACATTCACATTCAATCCTTCGACCGCCGCAATCATCTGGACAATGTTGCCCTGGAACCGCTCCGGCACCGCCACTTGAATTTGTCCGGAACTCACCGCCGAAGCCAACCCATCTCCCAGGTGTCCATTGATGACTTCCGAAACGCGCAAAGCTGTCGTAAAATCGGCTTGATGCATGGTCAAAGAAAATTTATCCCATGTATTCATGTCAAGAGTGATAGCCCGTTCCACAATGCCGCCACCTGGAATAATGCCTCCGGATTGCTGGTTTTTGGCGACCGATGTTCCGCCACCACTTGATTCAAACCCTGAGGTGGAAATCGGACCCTGGGCAACGGCATAAACCTGTTGATTAGCCGCTTTCAGCGGCGTCAATAATAAGGTCCCTCCCCGCAAACTTTTCGCATTCGCCAACGATGACACCTGGACATCCAATTTCATACCAGGCCTGGCAAATGGGGGGAGCTTTGCTGTCACCATGACCGACGCCGTATTCTTTGTCAGTAACTGAATCGGATCGATCTTGAGATTCACCCCCATGGTATTCAACATCGAAATAATGGCTTGGGCGGTAAACTGTCCACCGACTACGGAATCACCAGTACGATCCAAGCCAACGATCAAACCATACCCAATTAACTGGTTATCTCGAACCCCTTCAATCGAAGCGATATCTTTAATCCGTGCCGCTTCTGAGGGAGCCGGGCTCCCCAGCCCTAACGGAGAGACCCAAGAAACCATAAGAAACACGACAACGGGCCAGCAGCAACACTCGTAAAAACTTTTCTGATAACTTTTCACTTAAGACTTCTCACTTTTTACTTCTTCATCAAAAGGGCGTCACCCAATTAAACACCCGCGTGAGCCATCCTGGCGTTTGCACATCATCGACAACACCTAAGCCTGTATAAGAGATGTCCGCATTGGCCACGGCAGAGGAGGCCACCGTGTTTTGGGTATCCAAATCAATACGACGGACGATCCCCTTAATGGTCATGGTCTGCGTTTCACTATTGACTTTCACTTTTCGCTTGCCTTGGATACGCAAATCTCCATTGGGGAGAACCTCCACCACTTGGGCGGCAATGGTCCCTGTCAAACTATCCTGTCTGCTGGTAGAGCCATCTCCCTCAAATGAATTGCCCGTCTCGACATCCGCACTAAACAGATTACGAA
>JAOUQB010000351.1 GCA_029879555.1 Nitrospirota bacterium
ATCGGGCGCTTGCCTGGAAAGTGCAGCAAGAGCACGTTGACCCTCACAATCTTGCTGACATTGAAGCCCTTCTGTCTCACACGAGCCTAGAATTGAAAGCGGACCATAATGGGTTTGCCATCACGATGGATGGTCGGCCCCTGGTTCTGCAAGAACTCCGGACCCCCGCCGTGAGTCAATTGGCATCTTCTATCGCGGTCTTGCCGATTGTGCGAAAATGGTTGCTCCCAGTGCAACAAGAGGTTGGAAAAGCTGGTGGGGTGGTGGCTGAAGGGCGTGATATGGGTACCCGAGTTTTTCCAGATGCGGATATCAAGTTTTTCTTGGAAGCCGATGTGAATGTGCGGGCTCGTCGGCGCCAGCAAGAACTGGCTGAAAAAGGGAAGCCGGTTCATGTGGATGTCGTACGTGACGATATGGTTACGCGAGATGCCCGAGATCGGAACAGAGCGATTGATCCGTTGCGTCCTTCGCCAGAAGCCATCATGGTCGAGACCTCAACGCAATCCGTTGAGGAGGTTGTTGAGCACATGATGGGTCTGATCACGGATCGTTTGTGAGTGGGGTGATTTATTGGGGGCTCTGGCTTTTCTTCAGAGTACTGGGTGGATTGTTTTTTCGTTTCCGAACTGAAGGTGAGCACTTGTTCCCCAAAACCGGTGGGGTGATTGTTGCTGCGAATCATGCCAGTTTTTTCGATATTCCCTTTTTAGGGTGTGCCATTCGGCGACGGGTGGTATTTTTAGGGAGAGCCAATCTATTCCCCAATCAATTCTTGAGCTGGATCCTCCAAAGGCTGGGATGGATTCCCTTGAAGACGAATCGATTAGACCGCAAGGCCTTTGGTGTGGCTTTGGACCACCTAAAAGCAGGAACACCCGTAGTGATTTTTCCTGAGGGAACACGAACGGAAGATGGAAAATTGCAATTGGGGCGACCGGGAATCGGGTATTTGGTTGAAGAATCACAATGCCAGGTGATTCCTGCGTATATTTCTGGTACCTTTAAGGTTCTGCCCATGGGCGCTAAATGGCCTAGGCTATTTCCCGTGTCGGTTTTCTTTGGAAAATCAATCTGTTTTCCAGGGAGTGATGCGACCAATAAAAAGCACCAGTACGAAATGATTGGTCAATCAGTCATGGAGCATATTGCACAAGTTGGAGGCATCTCTTCTCCGCACCATGAAGTGTAAAAAGCCAGGGAGAGGTTATGTTGACCGAAGTTCCTATTTATTTACCATTTAACCCGTGTCTGTATTGTTGGAGGGATCAAGTCGGATGAATACGCTTTCTACACAACCTGAAAAAATGGATCGAGAAACGCTTGCGGCGTTGTATGACGAAACGTTTAAAAATATCGAAGAGGGGACCATAACCGAAGGTCGGGTCATTGATATCCAGCGTGATCGCGTGATGGTGGATATTGGTTATAAGTCCGAAGGCATGATCCCCGTTGATCAATTTTCGCAAGAAGAATTGGCGACCTTAGCCGTCAATGATCCTGTTCAGGTGTATATTGAACAATGCGAGGATTCTGACGGAAATTTGATGCTTTCTAAAGAGAAAGCCGACAAAATGAAAGTCTGGGAGGACTTAGAAGTCGCCCATAATGATGAAAAGCAGGTACAAGGCAAAGTCATTTCTCGTATTAAAGGTGGCATGATTGTCGATATTGGGGTAAAAGCCTTTTTGCCGGGTTCGCAAATCGACTTGACCCCTGTGCGAGACCTGGATGGCCTTGTTGGGAAAACCTACAATTTTAAAATCATAAAAATTAATCACCGTCGTGGAAATGTGGTCGTCTCGCGTCGGGCTCTTCTTGAAGAAACCCGCGATAAGCGGCGGCAATCAACTTTGTCGACGTTATCGGAAGGTCAGCTCATCGAAGGGACAGTCAAAAATATCACGGACTACGGTGCGTTTTTAGACTTGGGTGGAATTGATGGACTCTTGCACATTACGGATATCTCATGGGGCCGCGTTGGGCATCCTTCGGATATCTTTTCCATTGGAGATCGGGTAGAGGTGTTGGTTCTGAAGTATGACCGAGACTCCGGGCGGATTTCGTTAGGGGTTAAACAAAAGTCGGCCGATCCGTGGACGAAGGTGGAAGAAAAATATCCCGAACGAAGTCGTGTCCAAGGCAAAGTGGTCAGCTTGACCGATTATGGGGCCTTTGTGGAACTTGAGCCGGGAGTTGAAGGGTTGGTGCATGTTTCGGAAATGTCCTGGACGCATGAGGTGCGGCATCCTTCTAAAGTGGTTTCCGTGGGAGACCAGATTGAAGCGCAAGTCCTCCATGTTGACCAGCATAGCCGTAAAATTTCTTTAGGTATGAAGCAAACCGCGCCAAATCCATGGGACATTATTGAGCAAAAATATCCTGAAGGAACTCAGATCGAAGGCAAAGTGAAGAGTGTGACCGACTTCGGAGCGTTTGTCGGATTGGATGAAGGTGTGGATGGCTTAATCCATATATCTGATATGTCCTGGATAAAGCATATTAAGCATCCTTCGGAATTGTTCAAGAAAGGACAATCCGTCAACGCCGTGATCCTCAAAATCGATAAGGACAAAGAGCGGTTGTCTCTTGGATATAAGCAATTGATTTCCGATCCATGGGTCAGTGATATTCCTCAACGCTATCATGTCGGGGAGAATGCGACGGGGCAGGTATCCAAGGTCGCGGATTTTGGCGTGTTTGTGGAATTAGAAGGGGGCGTGGAGGGGCTGATTCATGTCAGTGAAATCGGGCCGGACATGCAAGAGGGTCTGGAAGAGAAATTTGCTATTGGGCAAGAAGTCGTGGCGAAAATTGTCAAGGTTGATTGCGAAGATCGAAAAATTGCCCTCAGCCTATGGGAACATATCAAGGATGCCGAACAAAGCGAGGTCGAGAAATTTAATAGTAGCCAAGGAACGGTTGACCAAAGCTTGGGCCGGGTGGCTCAGACCTCAGATCAAGGCGACAGTGGTAGTTCCGAATCCAATGGATAAGGTCGAATCACTCCGAAGGTACACGTTCTGATGAATGACGGGTATCCTCGATGGAAGCGTGTGTTCTGGATGCTCCTGGCAGGGTTGGTCATGTTCATGATCGGCAAGGCCGTGTTGCCTGAACTCTTGGTTGCCGGTAAAGATGGTGTCGCCATCGTTCGCATTGAAGGCCCTATTATGGATTCTTCTCAAGCCGTAGAAGAACTTCAAGCCTTTGCCGAGGATCCATTAGTCAAAGCGATTGTGGTGCGAATTGACAGTCCAGGCGGCGGAGTAGCGCCGTCCCAAGAAATCTATAATGCTGTCAGGCGGGTCAGAAAAGAACATAACAAAACGGTGGTTGCCTCCATGGGAACCGTTGCCGCATCTGGTGGCTACTATATTGCCGTCGCTACGGATCGAATTCTGGCAAACCCCGGGACGTTAACGGGGAGCATTGGTGTGATCATGCAAATGGCCAATTTTGAGGAATTGTTAGAGAAAATTGGTGTGAAGAGTGTGGTGGTTAAAACTGGAAAATTTAAGGATCTCGGGTCGCCGTTTCGTCCTATGGTGGAAGAGGAACGGCAATTGTTGGAAGCGGTGATGCATGATACGCTGAGCCAGTTTATTGAAGCCGTCGCCGATGGGCGGTCAATGGATGCAGCCGAAGTTGAACAGTTAGCCGATGGACGGGTATTCACTGGGCGACAAGCTAAATCCGTGTTGTTGATTGATGAAATTGGCGATATGCATGATGCGATC
>JAOUQB010000352.1 GCA_029879555.1 Nitrospirota bacterium
CTAAGGTGCTCAATTGTTGCGAGCGCTCATCGGTGCTGGCTTGCAGCCCTTCGGCGGTCGTGAGTTGAGACCCTCGCCATCCCTCTGGCGTCGAATGGTTTTTGAGATAGGCCAGAGCCTTTTCGTTTTGGCTCTTATTGATCAAATACCCCAGCGACATGAGGACACTGGATTTGGCGGCAAAGTCTTCCGGCTTCAACTGGCCCCCGGCGCTCTCTAGCACGTCGAGCATGGGTTCTACCGCTCGCTCATCCCCGATAATGCCCAACGTCACAATGATATTGGACTGGTACAGTTGTGCTTTGGAATCTTTCAACATGGCTAACAGTTTGGGGACATCGTCTTGACCATATTGAGAGGCCTGCTCGTAGGGTATCCCCTCAAAATAGATCTGCTGGACAAACTCTTCGACATTCCCCGGTGCGGCCACCGCCTCCGAAAATGTCAGCTGTGTAGATACACTGCCTCCCAGCAGCACGACGATCATGGAACAGAATACGATGGTTTGGCGAATCATGATCAGTCCTCCTCTTTCAGAACTATTCGTCCCCGCAGGTTTGAATCAACATTATGGTGCTTCATAGGCCGCACATTCGGTGGCATTCACATGGGTGCGCGTCGCCGCAATGCTCGGTGCCATGACGGCATTCGGATCATTTCGATGATTGCGTCCCTTATTATGGCCGAATTCATGCAGCCACAAAATTCCCTCTAGTGCGTGATTGAAGCGCACAACGACCAGGGAATTCCCCGGCACGGATGCACACCCAATAATGTTAGGGGAAAATCCTCCGCACCAATTGATTTGATCCACGACTTGCACTTGACCGGGCAATAATTCTGCCGCATCCATATCGGCTGACGAATTAATAAACCGCGGGGCGGGGAACGTGCCGATTCCACCGGTTCTTACCAACTCGACCTGACAGGGCACATCACCGGGACCATTGCCGGTTTGAATCACATTGGTTCCATCCCCCAGAATTTGATCGGCCTCCGCTTCGGTGATGGGGATGGCGATATGATGGTTCACTTGCAGTTGATGGATAACCGCTTGAGGCACAGGAGGCGGCGGGGGAGGATTTTTAGAACAGCCCAGTGCACCAAGAAGCGTGACACACAGAATCCACGATACGGAAAAGACAGGTCTGCTCATGGTTGGGGCCTCCTTTCCTCAACATGCAATCCAATCAAAAAATACATGATCTCGTGAGGGCCCCCTTGGCACTTTGGGGACCGTCTTCCTTGCATCCTCCCAAAAGCGTTGAATAACTGCAACTAGAGGGGCAACGGATGTCTTTTCTTCAACACCATCCCCCTCCCCTGGTCAACAAAGGTTACGCGACTAAACCAATTCATTCAAGACACCCTCAAAGATTTGCCTGCTACGGCGTTGGTCTTTAAAATTGCCCTCCATGATTGACGGCATCACCTACTACCAGATCCTCGGAGTCCCTGAAGATGCGCTGCTGAAGGAAATCCAAAGCGCCTGGCGCACCTTTGTGAAAGAAAATCATGAAGATGTGGTCCCGCAATTCGAACGCCCCGCCGCCAGGGAACGCATGTTCAAGATCAACGAAGCCTATGCCGTCCTGAGTCACGAAGAAAAACGAGCGGATTACGATAACGCCCACATGCTCAATGGCGGATCGAGCATTGAACTGGTACGACGACGGGTCAGGAAAGCCCGAGAAATCATGAAACGCAATCTAGCCCTCATTACGGGCGAGGACATGAAACTCATCGAATCCATCATCGACTATCTTGATCGCACAACTCAGGAAGCCTGCTTTGACTGGATGACCAACATTGTATGTGAACATCGAGAGATGGCCAGACATGTGGTGGCCTCGGCATTTGAGGAGCAACTATTGGGAGCCAAGACCGCGTTACTGGATACTCTGCTCCAACATGCGCCCTACGCCATTACGTGGGAAAAAATTCATCTCTATGGCGAAGATATCTGTGGGGTCAGCGGGAAGGAGCACAAGGAACGCAATTACGACCAACTGGCCCGCATCCTCTGTCACCGGCTGGATTTAGCCAAATATTTTGTGTATGCGGCCTACCAGGAACAAGCCTCAGGCTGTGAAAGCTGCTTACTCCCCACCCTCTTGCGAGTGGCCCCGGAAGAAATTACGCAGAAGAATTTTGATGATTATCTTGATACCGTCTACACCATGCGCCCGATTATTTATGGCCAACTCCGGAACTATAACGAACAGGCCATTGCCTGGATCCTCAAAGCCCGCCCCGATCTCGTCAGAAAACCCGAACCCCCCAAAGCCCCCAAAGAACTTCCTCTCCCCTTACGTCCCAAATCCTAGGTCTTAAAAGGCTTTCCCCTCATGTATGGCCCCATCTAGAAGACGCCGAGCTGCCGAATCCAAGTTTTTTTAGCCTTATGACCTGCACAAAGGTATAAGGAGGCCTCAACCACCTACCGAATGGCCTACCATAACACCAATAGACATTCGACTTTAATACCTATGGACCTTTGACATATTTCTTGAAGATAAATAGAGTGCCAAAGCTGTCCGGTTGGGAGTAAGCTTCTTACCATGAGAATGCTAACCTTTGGATGACATCGTTTTCTTCAACCCTATGGAGGTACCCTTTTTACCATGAATAAAATCCCCCAAATCATCATTGTCTTATTTCTCATTATGCTAACCGGATGTGTCCTTGGTAGGCGAACTGTTGACCTGCCCGTCCAAAGCTTTTCTGACTCGAAAGGGACTAAAGGGGAAGTATTTATTGGGGACATTACCGACAACCGGGTTTTCCAAAACAAGCCTTCCGATCCTTCAATTCCTTCTATCGACGGAGACGTGAATTCGTTAACACCACAAGAGAAAGGAATGATGATTGGCCGCCAGCGTGGGGGGTTCGGTAATGCGGCGGGAGATGTTGCCTTGCCCGCGAACGACTCGGTGGTGGCGCGAACGAGACAATTACTCGAGGAAGGCTTTAAAAGTAGAGGTTACATCATCACATCTGATTCCACGGCTCCCAATTCAGCCAGTGCTACAATCAATAAGTTTTGGGGTTGGTTCACCCCAGGATTTTGGACCATAACCTTTGAGGCCCACGTCAATTCGACCATTACACTCACCAAGCCAGATGGCCCCTCAACTGCCATTGTTCAAGGGTACGGAAGGGTTCAGGGACAAATAGCTAGTGATGCCAACTGGCAATTGGCTTATCAGAGAGCCTTTCAGGATTTTCTCTCTAAGCTCGACTCCCAACTAACTACTGCTGGCTTTTAAATCGGTCACCAAGGTCCTGAAAGGAAAACCGCCTGTCCTACCCACACTAATCTAAGTTTCGTTTTCACCCTCATCCTACTCTTTGCTCCTCTTCGGACCAACGACTTCAAGGGTGAGAGACGTTTTAAATTTTCATGGAAAGTTAAAAAATTGGATCCCATTTTTTTGGGAAGGCCCTAATGAATGAATCCCCAATGACGAGTGCCGGGAATGAGGGATACGATACGCTTATTTAAAGCGGAGCGAACTGTTGGGCGGCTTTGCGGACGGCCCGAGTGGGATCATCCGTTGCCAATTTTTTAATCATCTCTCGGAATTCCCCATTTTGGGTTCGGCCTAAAATCTGTACCGCGCGGATACGGGAATGTGGATCGGTTGAATCTAATAGTCGCACAGCAATCGGCGCCAACAGCTCAACGGAAATGTCCTGATGCACTAATTCATCTAGGGCTCGTTGTAACGCCACTT
>JAOUQB010000353.1 GCA_029879555.1 Nitrospirota bacterium
GTCCTTTTTCTCCCGTGGAGGCCTCTGTCTTTCGTGGGCTCGGGGCCTTAGCGATTCTGATTCCCTTGTGGGTATGGAAAGAAGGGGGAGCGAGCTTTTCGAAATATGATTGGGGGATATTTGGTCTTTTAGGGTTGGGTGTTTTAGGCAATCATCTCTTAGTGCTATTTGGGTTGCAATTCATTGGAGCTGGATCAGCAGGCGTCATCATTGGGGCAAGTCCAGCCATCACGGCGTTTCTCTCTTCGCTGCTTCTCAAAGATGTTCCGTTTCGGGTCATCTGGTTGGGGTGTCTGGTCTCGTTCATTGGAGTCGTGGTAATTACTGGGAAAAGTGGAATGGTGGGGTCAGGTTCCAACCCTCTGTTGGGAGGAGTGTTGGTGCTCTCCGCGTTGGTCAGTTGGGCACTCTATACCATTGGATGCCGACGGACCATGGATCGGTTTTCCCCGCTGACCGTCACTTGGGTTACGTTAATGATGTCCCTGTTTGTTGAAATTCCGTTGCTTGCGATGAATCATAAAATGCTTGTGGCGGGTATCGATTCTGTGCCGCTGCCAGGTTGGGTGGCCTTGGTGTATGTGATGGTGTTTGCCACGGCCTTGGGGCAACAGGCCTGGCTGTATGGGGTTGACGGAGTTGGGCCGTCGCGGGCCGGGATTTTTGGGAATTTGGTTCCGGTTTCGGCGTTGTTCTTTTCCTTCATGATTTTGGGTGAACCGGTTGGCGTGAGAGAAATCGCTGGGGTAGGATTGATTGTGTTAGGCGTTTGGCTTGTGAACCAGCGAGCGCAGATGGCACGGGCCTGAGATAGCAGCAATAAAATTTTCAAAGAAATGATCGAGAGGAAACCAGCGGATCATGTTGCAGGAACGGATTGAAGAAGTCACACAGATGAATGAGCAGTTTTATCGGGCCTTTGAGAATCTTGATGTCGGACTCATGGATTCGATGTGGGCCCATCAGGAATATGTCACGTGCATTCATCCAGGGTGGAGTATTCGCGTTGGGTGGCCGGCAGTCAGGGATTCCTGGGTGGTGATATTTAATAATACCTTCTCCATGGAATTTGAGTTGACGGAACTTCAGGTGCAAGTTGCCGCAGATATTGCCTGGGTGATTTGCACGGAGAATATTGCCAGCCGGGTGGGAGAGTCTCCTCAGAATAGTCGGGTGGTGGCCACCAATTTATTTGAACGGATCGGCGATGAATGGAAAATCATCCATCATCATGGCTCTCCTCTGATGGAATAGATTGAGGGGTTGGGATTAAGCTGTTGTATGGAGCACCGTATGGGTCCATTCCTCAACAATGGCGTCTCGGTTTTCCATCGTCATGGAACTATATTTCTTGAACATACCTAGCCCGCCCTTTTTTTTGCGCCAGGTCAGAAACAATAAAAAATGTTCTTTGCAGATGGATTGTGTGCCTGCCGGCGCATAGACCGGCTCGGTGCACCCACCAATTAAACACGATTCGATACTCATCTTTTCATCTCCTTTAAAAGACTTTGCCGCCTGGGTTCTCCAAAGTATGCCGAACTGGAAGGACGCAAGGCAATCATGATGGTATTCTTCAAGCCCCCTTCATTCCATGAAAATAATTAAGGAGGGCTCCTTTCCCTTGCGTTCTCCCGCAAAAGGCGGGTATCGTAGGTTCCCTATTCAACTGAATTGATTCCGACCGTTATTTATTGTGCCCTTCAGCAAAGGAGTGTGTTCTGTGTTGACAGCTAAAGATGTGTGGGAAAAAACAAGAGAAGCGGCTTTGGCGGCCACTGATGAAGATGAAAAGCCGCTTCAAGTTGATTATGCGGCCTTAGAAGGCAAAATTGAGCGAGCCTTGGCAGGACGAAAAATTGCATTACTTCATATTAATAAATTCCTTCCGGAAGGCTATGAAGATCAAGGTCGGTTTAACCTGATCGTGATGACCAGTGGCAATGTCCTCTTTGATTTGGTCATTGGTGATTCATACTTTCGGTACGATGTGTTTTCCTGTTGTGACCTGGATAAAATCCAGCTCATTGATGGGACATGGGACAATAAAGAAAATCGTACCCAGGACATGTTTCTGAGTCTTCGGCTCATGCATGGAGACGAAGCCCATATTTTATTGGCACTTAGCGATGATCAACGGGAACCAGTCTTGGCGATTGCCGACAAGATTTCTCAAGGTCGGCATCCTGAACGCGCTTCCTAAAGAGCAATTGAGGAGCTCAGTTTCCTGCTTGTTTTCTAGAAACCTATTGAGGTTTGGTGAAAGGCAGGGGACTGACGGAAGCGGAAAGCTTTTGACCTAGTGTTTCGACCTCTAGTTGAGTTCCCGGTGAGGTGAAATCACGCAAGGGGAATCCTAAGGCAATGGGTTTTTGCAGGAGGGGAGAGAAGGTCGAGCTTGAGACCCAGCCGACCTCTCGTGTGCCCGAAAATAATTTGGCTCCAGCGTCTGGAAGATCTTTTTCTGTCCCTTCGATCACAAATCCTACCAGCCTTCGCTTGACTGATCCGTAGGTATCCATCCTCGCCACAACTTCTTGCCCGGGGTAACACCCCTTTGACAGGCTAAAGGCGATCCCTTCTAAATTCGCTTCGGGAGGCACAACCCGGTCATTGATATCCTGACCCAGCCGCGACAATCCAGCTTCAATCCTGATCGTTTCTAGTGTGGATTTCCCAATAGGATTTTAGTCAAACTTAGCTCTCTAGCTCTCCTGTTTTCAATAGATGAGTCAACAGAGAGGAGAGAGCTTCATGAGGGGCAACCAGTTCATTGTCAGTCAATTCGATCTCTTAGGATCGCGCGATAAACCCATGGGCTATTTGGGAAGATCAGCTAGCCGATTTTCAGAAGAATCTGGATGGGCGGCCCGGGTTGATTAATGCCCGTATCTATCTTTTTAAAGAGGCTGCTCTGACCAGCACTCAAGAGATCGAATCCGGCTCGATCAACCGCGATTTTTTCGCACGCTTGCTGAATGAATCCGCTCTGGTGGGAGAATGGCTGGTCGTTTATCGAAATCTTGACATCTGGAAGCCTGATCATCGCCGCCCTCCTAGGAGCTGTCTGCTGACGCCGCGCGTTCGCATCCGCCATGTTTTCTGGAATCGGAGTCTTATTCAATGTTCATAAGTCTGACGCACTATCGGGTATCCCTATTCAGTGGCGTAAATGATAATGCTAACATTCTTGGATTCAATTCGTAAGTGCAACAGTGAATGATGTCGTGGTGTCAAAGAATACTTCATAGGGAGTTCGATAGCCGAGTGTTGTTCTTGGTCGATGATTAAGAGTCGCCATGACCGTCGTCAGCTGCTCATCGGTCACCCCTCGAAGATCCTGGGCTTTCGGGAACAACTGACGGAGCAGGCCATTCGTGTTTTCGTTGACACCCCGTTCCCAGGACGCGTACGGATGGGCAAAATAAATCTGGGCCTCCAGCTCCTTCGCCATCCCGGCATGCTCGCTGAATTCCAGACCATTGTCGTACGTGATGGTGTGGACCTGGTCTTTGTACGGTTCAAGCCCCTGAACCACGGCCTGACGGACGGCCGCCGCCGTCTTGTGGGCCACACGTTCGAGGACCGTGTATTTGGAGACCCGTTCGACCACCTTCACCAGGACCCCCTCATGGCCTTTCCCGATGACCGTGTCCCCCTCCCAGTCCCCAATCCGTTCGCGGGCCGTGACCACGGCCGGTCGCTCATCAATGGAGACGTGATTGGCGATGC
>JAOUQB010000354.1 GCA_029879555.1 Nitrospirota bacterium
TGAAAAAGACGACCATGCCTCTTGTGATCAGATGGCACATTGCAATATCCGCACTCCCCTCCTGAAAGTTCAAGAAAGTATTGGACAATTACTTAGTAGTATGTCGATTGAAGATATGATGGAAGATCCGCCCCTCATTATTGTGGAATCTCGGAAAAAACAAGGAGTTCAATTATGAAGTTGCCTATATATTTGGATAATCATTCAACGACGCCCTGCGATCCTCGGGTGGTCGAGGTGATGCTTCCCTATTTCACCGAAAAATTTGGTAATGCGGCAAGTCGTAACCATCCCTTCGGGTGGGAAGCGGAAGAAGGTGTTGAGCATGCCAGAAAGCAAATTGCCCATTTAATTGGGGCTGATGCCAAAGAAATTATTTTCACCAGTGGGGCGACTGAATCAGATAATTTAGCTCTCCAAGGTATTGTGGCCATGTACCGGGAGAAGGGTGATCATATTATCACGAGTTCGACGGAGCATCGTGCGGTGATTGATACGGCAAAATATCTTGAGAAGAAGGGTGTGACTGTCACGTTTCTTCCGGTCGATAAAACTGGCATGGTGAGGCCGGACGATGTTCGCAATGCCATTACCGACAAAACGATTTTAATTTCGGTGATGTTAGCGAACAATGAAATCGGGACGATCAATCCTATTGCGGAAATTGGGAAAATCGCCAAAGAAAAGGGCATCATTTTCCATTGTGATGCGACCCAGGGTGTTGGAAAAATCCCGGTCAATGTTCAGGAGATGGGGATTGATCTCATGTCATTTACCTCTCACAAAATCTATGGTCCCAAGGGAATTGGGGCATTGTATGTGCGACGAAAGGCTCCTCGCGTTCGGTTGGAACCGATGCTCTATGGCGGTGGACACGAACGCGGGATGCGTTCCGGGACCCTCCCCGTGCCGTTAATCGTGGGATTTGGAAAAGCCTGTGAATTGTGTGAGCAAGAAATGGCTACGGAAGCGGTCCGCCTGGCGAAAATGCGGGACCGTCTTCAAGAAGGCATTATGGGGGCGATGGACGAAGTGTATCTGAATGGCCATCCCACAGAACGGTTACCTGGTAATCTCAATATCAGTTTTGCCTATGTCGAAGGTGAAGCCTTATTGATGGGGGTGAAGGAAATCGCCCTGTCCTCAGGCTCTGCGTGTACTTCCGCGACGCTTGAGCCTTCTTATGTATTGCGGGCATTAGGGGTGGGATCAGACCTCGCTCACTCGTCTATTCGGTTCGGACTTGGCCGATTTACCACGGATGAAGAAATTGAATATACGATTGATCGTATGTTAAAGGCTGTCACCCATCTTCGGGAAATGTCGCCTTTATATGAGATGGCCAAAGAGGGAGTTGATTTAAAAACCGTGCAATGGGCTGCCCATTAACATGATTGTAGAAATGGTTGTATCATTACATAATTAGAGGGAGGAATGAGCCATGGCCTATAGTGAAAAAGTGATTGATCATTACAACAATCCCCGTAATGTGGGGTCGTTCAAAAAAGATGATGATGGAGTCGGGACTGGTATCGTGGGAGCGCCGGAATGTGGTGACGTGATGAAACTTCAGATTAAAGTCGAGAACGATACGATTGTGGATGCGAAGTTTAAAACATTCGGTTGTGGTTCGGCGATTGCCAGTTCGAGTTTGGCTACGGAATGGTTAAAGGGGAAATCGGTCACTGAAGCGCAAAAGATAAAAAATACCGATATCGTGGAAGAACTGAATCTTCCTCCAGTAAAGATTCACTGTTCGGTGTTGGCGGAAGATGCCATTAAAGCGGCATTAGGCGATTATCAGAAAAAAGCTGATGAGAAAAAGCTGAAGGTGGAAGAAACCGCAGCGTCTTCGTAAGGTATGAATGGGGGTTGGATCAGGAGAGACTACTATGGAAACACAAGAAGCCGATAACACAGCGATCGTCACCATGACCGATGCGGCGTTGAAGGAAGTCCAGCGGTTATTGGATCTTCAGGGTATCACCGAAGGTGGGTTGCGACTTGGCGTTAAAGGTGGCGGGTGCTCAGGGTTGAGCTATACGGTTAACTTTGATGAAAAAATTGGAGAGTTTGATACGGTGACTGAGGTGAATGGGGTCAAGGTGATTGTCGATATGAAAAGTGCCATTTACCTCCAAGGGATGACCTTGGATTATCAGAAGGATATGGTGAGCGGCGCCTTTAAATTTATCAATCCTAATGCGTCTAAAACCTGCGGATGTGGAGAGTCGTTCTCAGCCTAATCTAAGATTTTCAAATATGGAAGCCGTTGGTCGGGCATGGTGCAGTTAACCATGCCCGAGCTGTCAGAAGACTTATTTCCTATGACCACTCACCACCACCACCATCATGAGGCCGTTGCTGGTTCACGGGAGCTGCCAATGGCACGCAGCATGTGTTGGCACTGCCAATCGGAAGTGACCGGAGAATACCTCTGTGGCCAATGCGTGAAAGTTCAGCCGCTTTCCAAGGAGCTGGATTATTTTGCCTGCTTTAAAATACCTCGGTTGCTGAATATCGATGAACAACAGCTAGAACAAACGTATCATGAGCTGAGCCGGACGTTTCATCCGGATTTTTATTCTACGAAGGATGAATCGGAAAAGACGATTAGCTTAGGAAATTCGGCTTTTCTGAATTCGGCCTATCGAACGCTCAAAGATCCCATCCAACGAGTGGAATACTTGATTCGTCTGGAAGCCGGGGCCGTCAAAGATATTCGTTCGAATCCTCCTGCAGATCTGTTCGAAGAAATTCTTGAGTTACAGGAAGATATGGAATCATTCCGTAACCTTTCGTCTGATGCCGATTCGACAGAACAGGCCAATCTGCGCCAAAAGCTTCAACGTGAGCGCGAACATCTCGAGGCCCGACAAGCCGAAATGGAAAAGGCGTTACGGGCGAAATACCACGAATGGGATACATTGCAAAGTCAGAATGCCGATCCCGGTGAAGCCCGGGATCAGAAAAATACGGTCTTGCGGAGCATGCAAGAAATTCTTTCCAATCGCACATACATCTGTAATATGGTGAGCGAATTATTTGAGACAACTGGATAATTGTCAGGATGAGTAACCAAAAGGATCTATTGTGAGTCGAATCGTTGGCATTGATTTAGGTACGACAAACTCATTGATTGCCTATATGGATGACGGTGCGCCACGCGTTATCCCGAATCCAGATGGTGTCACTAAGGTTCCCTCCATCGTCGGCATGACGGATAATGGATTAATTGTGGGTGATCCCGCCAAGGCGCATCTGACTCGCGATCCCGCCCGTACTATCTACTCCGTCAAGCGCTTTATGGGTAAAGGGTTGGCCGATGTCAGTGATGAACTAAAATATTTCCCTTATACCCTGCATGAAAAAAATGGCGTCATTCGCATAGAGATTGGAGAGAAAACCTATTCTCCTCCTCAGGTCTCCGCCATGATCCTGAAAGAACTCAAACGACGAGCCGAAGAATTTTTAAAGGAAGATATATCCAAAGCCGTTATCACCGTTCCCGCCTACTTCAATGACAGTCAACGACAGGCCACCAAAGATGCTGGGATGATTGCAGGCCTAGAAGTGTTGCGAATCATCAATGAACCAACGGCTGCGGCGTTGGCGTATGGGCTCCAGAAAAAAACTCAAGGGATTATTGCCATTTACGATCTTGGTGGTGGGACTTTTGATATCTCTATTCTGAAATTGAAGGATGGCATTTTTGAAGTACTC
>JAOUQB010000355.1 GCA_029879555.1 Nitrospirota bacterium
GGAAAGATGCTTTTGCATCACCAGTAGCGAAACCAAACGAGCGAGCGTTTCGGGCTCATCACTTAACCCGGCTTCCCCACTCGTTCGCAAAAACAAGCTTCGAAGAAGACGAATAGCCCCTTCCGCACGTTCGATGTAGCGCCCCAACCAAAACAAGTTATCCGCCGTGCGACTGGGCAAATCTCGTCCCCCTCGCCGGAGGGCTAGTGTATGGTGGGCCGGGACGACCACCGGTTGATGGTCAAACGCACCACTTTGTACCCAGGTATCTTTGCTGAAATCCCCAGGCTCATGCCAATGCCCACGAGGATCGGATTGGACGGAGACTCGCGCCAATCCTCCAGGCATAACGGTATACCCGTCTTTCGTGGCCGTCAGATAAAGACGGAGTGTCATGGGCACAGGCCGTAACTGATCGCTGCCACCCCAAAACGGCGTGGTGGAAGGAGACACGATTTCTCGACCGACATATTCATGCCCACGCCGGGTTATGGCCTGTATGAGCTCTTGCTTATCCTGAGCGGTCAGATCAGGACCGAACGACGAAAGTCGACGGTGAGACAAATTTCGTTTGGGCGTAAGCACCCGTCGAATCATCAATCGTTCCATATTTTCAAGTACATAGGCCCGTTCATTGGCCTGACCACACCACCACGTCGCCACACTCGGGAGTTTGAGCCCCTCACTAAAGAAAAATTGGCTGAGCGTCGGCAAAAAACTTAATAGCACCTCGCTGTCGACCAGCCCACTTCCTAGAGCATTCCCCAACGTAACGTGTCCGGCTCGAATGGATTGCAATAAACCGGGAACCCCTAGGGCCGAATCCGTCGATAATTCAAGCGGATCACACAAGTCGGAATACAGACGTCGTAAGACCAAATCGACGGGTTTCAATCCATCAACCGTTTTCAGAAACAGCCGATCATCGCGCACGGTCATGTCCGAAC
Organism: Nitrospirota bacterium; assembly: GCA_029879555.1. Taxonomy (GTDB): domain Bacteria; phylum Nitrospirota; class Nitrospiria; order Nitrospirales; family UBA8639; genus Nitrospira_E. The sequence goes on from JAOUQB010000355.1 coordinate 948, forward strand.
CTTCGACCACCGGATAGCCCAAATACCGAGAAAGGTAGGCATGCTCAAAGTACGCCACATTCTGTGGCCCAGGCGACAGCACGACCGCGAGCGGATCATCCCGTTGTGATAATTCTAAAAAGTTTTGGCTAAACGTTTGGAAAAATGAGGAGAGTCGTTGTACGCGTGTGTCGTCAAAGAGGTCGGGTAAGGCCCGCGACGCAATAATACGATTTTCCAGAGCAAACCCGGCACCAGTCGGCGCCTCCGTGCGATCCCTGAGAACCCACCATTGCCCATCGGGGGCACGGGCCACATCAAACGCCAGAAAATGCAAATATCTCCCGCCTTGGATCGGCACCTCATGACAGGGCTGCAAAAACTGCGGATTGCCAAAGACGACGGCCGGCGGCAAGGTCCCATTTTTCAGTAATTGTTGGGGGCCGTATAAATCACTCAAAATATGATTCAGCAGACGAGCGCGTTGAATCAATCCAACTTCTAACTGTGTCCATTCTTCCTGACTAATCAGCAGGGGAAACAAGTCTAACTGCCACGGTCTATCTGACTGTTGACCATCCTGGCCAGCCAGATAGGTCACGCCATCATCTTTTAGCAGACGTTCGGCAGTTTCTTGTGCGGATTGGCGGTCGGTATCGTTTAAGACTGAAAAGCCTTTCAAAAAACCTTGCCAATGGGGACGAACCAACCCATCCTGTCCGACAAGTTCATCAAAGGTATCTGTTTGTGGTGGGTAATTCATGGGCGCAGCAATAGATGAATTGGGTGATTCAGGAGCAAACGAGGGCATCGAGGAATCCATCAGATCGGTTCCGATGAAAGGGGCTGACTCATATTTATGCTCTTCCCTAGCCCCATGGTCTACTCCCAGAAATTATACCGGCCAACGAAGGTCGAGGGTACAGGGAAATTCTGGACGAGTGGTCTCGGTTGGTTCAACATACGTCCCAGCCGTATGGCCAAATGGCGAAAACCTAGCTAATCGCCGGCTTTCCGCTTCATAGGCATTGACAGGAAATTCATCATAATTTCGACCACCTTGATGTGCCACATGGTAGGTACAACCAGCCACGGCTCGTTGAGCCCACCGGTCATAAATATCGAACGTCAGTGGTGCGTTAATCCCGATATTCGGATGCAAACTGTTGGGAGGCTGCCAGGCCCGATAGCGTACACCGCCCACGACCTCCCCTACCCGACCAGTTGGAATTAAGGGCACCCGTTTTCCATTGCAGGCTACCACATAGCGAGAATCGGTCAAGCCTGACAGCTTAATCTGCAACCGCTCAACTGAGGAATCAACATATCGTACCGTGCCGCCCGGTGCCCCTTCTTCCCCCATGACATGCCAGGGCTCCAGCGCTTGCCGAACTTCCATCACCAGGCTCTGATGGGCGACAGAGCCATAGAGGGGGAAACGGAACTCGAGGTGAGGCGCAAACCAGTCTTTTTGGATTTCATAACCAGCTCGGTTCATATCGTCAATCACGTCATGAAGATCCTGTTCTAAAAAATGCGGGAGCATAAAGCGGTCATGTAACTGCGTCCCCCACCGAACCAACGTGCCAGGATCCGGGGAATTCCAAAACCGTGCGATGAAGGCCAGAAGGAGCACTTGCTGCGCTAAACTCATCCGCTCATGCGGCGGCATTTCAAACGCCCGGAATTCCACTAGCCCGAGCCGCCCCGTCGGCCCATCGGGCGAATAGAGTTTATCAATACAAATTTCCGTGCGATGAGTGTTGCCACTCACGTCAATGAGCAAATTTCGGAAGATCCGATCGACGAGCCAGGGAGGTGGCGGTTGCTTGGGGTTGGGCACGGGGACTTGAGAAAAACCCAATTCCAGTTCATAGAGAGAATCATGTCGGGCTTCATCGATCCTCGGCGCCTGACTCGTCGGCCCTATGAAGAGTCCGGAAAAGACATACGAAAGCGAGGGATGCCGTTGCCAATAGGCCACGAGGCTTCGCAAAAGATCCGGTCGCCGTAGAAAAGGACTATCCGCAGGCGTTTTGCCACCCACCACCATATGGTTTCCGCCCCCGGTCCCGGTATGCCGGCCATCTAACATAAATTTTTCGGTACCCAATCGACAGAGTCGGGCTTCTTCATAAATGCCCGTCGTGATGGCCACCATGTCCGTCCAATTTGAAGCTGGATGGATATTCACTTCTAGCACTCCAGGGTCCGGTGTGACCTTCAAGACATTGATGCGGGGGTCATACGGCGGGGTATATCCCTCTAGATGAATCGGCTGGTTGAGTTCCGCAGCCGTATCTTGAATGGCCGCGACGAGGTCGAGGTAATCTTCGACCGATTCCACCGGTGGCATAAAGACCCACAGATGCCCATCTCGAGATTCAACCGCTAATGCCGCACGGACCACCTTAGTGGCACCGGAACCTGTGACCTGGCCATGGACCATTTGCGGCTGATCCGCTTGATGGTCCTGCCCCGTTTGGCCCCGTAAAAAAGGTTGTCGGCTGGGATCAGGGTCCGGAAGCGGCCCGCGTTCTTCGAAGGGATCCGTTGGAATGATATAAGGATATTCTCCAGGTGCTAACACCGGAAGCGACGCCAAGGGCAATCGAAACCCGACAGGAGAATCGCCGGGTACCAGAAACAAATGTTTCGTCCGGGTCGACCAGGGTGCACTCTTCCAACGACGTTGTCCGTCACGGGCGTTCCATCGTTGCAAGGGCAGCACATAGCCCGCAGGGGTGCCTAACCCTTTTTCAAAAGCTTTGGCTAACCGGTCCCGGG
>JAOUQB010000356.1 GCA_029879555.1 Nitrospirota bacterium
TACGCCTGTTGGCTGAAATGGTGGACGCATTGATCGCCGATTGCCAAGCCCTTCCTGCCGTCGGTTCAATCGGCGAGTTAACGGAGGCGTTCCAGCGGCTTGTTGAACGGCTTCTGTGGCCTTTGGTTGATTACCCGTCGTTTGGTCAGGATGCTGGAGCTGACGAGCGAAGCGAATGTGTGATGCATGGGTTTGAAGAGGTAATCCATTCATTGCAACAACTTGATCGAGTCGATCAGCAGGTGACATGGGAGCAATGGGTGGAATTGTTTCGCTCCCTCCTAGAGCGCACGCGCCTTCCTTTGCTGGGGCAAACTTCAATGGGGGTTCAAGTGTTGGAGGTGATGGCGGCTCGTGGGCGTCCCTTCAAAACGCTGGTGGTGTTAGGGATGAACGATCATGTGTTTCCTCGGATCGTGCGAGAGGATGCGTTGTTACGTGATCGAGATCGAAAGGTGTTGGCGGAAAGCCTTGGATATAAGATTGATGAAAAAATGACCGGATTTGATGAGGAAGCGCTGCTGTTCGCCCTTCTTCAACATTCCGCACGGGACCATCTCTATCTTCTGTACCAACGAGCTGATGGGAATGGACGGCCTCTAATCCCGTCATCTTTCTTGCGGGAACATGTGGTGGGTCCTGCGGCTCAACATGCTGAAAGCGAAATTACCTTTCCAGTAGGGCTCCTGAAGCGACCCGCCATTTCATCTGTGTTGGCGGCTCATGAAACTCCTCAGGAATCCAGGTTGGGTTCGATCCTTCAGGGGCGGTCTATCCAATCCATGGCCGCGACTGAGTCCCCGTGGTGGAGCCTGTTTCAGAATGGGATGGAGGTGATCCCTCAACTTGAACGGACCGGAACGAAAGCCGGCGCTTGTGATGGGATTATTGCTGTCAACAGCCTGCATTGGCAGGAGTTGATCTCACGAGGATTCTCCCCGACAGCGTTGGGGACCTATGCTCAATGCCCCATGCGCTATTGGATGATGCAGGTATTGAAGGTTCAAAGATTAGAAGATCTTGTATCGAACGAGCTTTCCAGCCGTATCTGGGGCGAACTGGTTCATCAGGTTTTATGCGAGATCTATCAAGATTTGGCGAGACATCGATGGCCGAATGAATCGGTAAGCCCGGTGCAGCTTGCCGACATCCTCAATTTACATGTGAATCATGTGTTTCAAAAATATGCGCAGAGATTTGGCACAGGGTATCGGTTGATCTGGGATTGGATGCGCTTGCGTCTCATCCGCATGATGGGATCACTGCTAGAACGCGATCAGCGGGATTTTCTTGAACAGGGATGGGTGCCGTCCGCCTATGAAGTGGAGGCAGCAGGAACGCTTCCTCGTGATGGTGAAGAGCAACCAGAGGTACTCAATATCCGTGGCCGTTTTGATCGTGTCGATGAGGGAGGCGATCATTCTCGGCTCCGTATCGTGGATTATAAAGTTTCCATGCGCCGGACGTTTCAAGCGGACGAATTGGATTTGGTGACCAAGGCGCTTCAAGGCCGGCAGTTACAGCCTCCCTTGTATTCCTTCATGACGCCGATGCCGCTTCAGCGTGAGGCGGGAGCAAGTGTCCCAGGGACGCTACCCATTCAGTCAGTGGATTTCCGTTACTTGCGGCCCATGCAAGATGAGTCAGTCCATACGGCATCTTTTTCAGGAGCCATTTGGGAAACAGCGGTTGGCGACCAACTGCGGCGTACGATTCATCAGTGGGTGCAGGGAATTCGTGCCGGACAATTCTTTATCCTGCCGGGCGCCTATTGTCGAAGTTGTCAGTATGCCTCGGCCTGTCGATTTCAGCATCATCCCTCCTGGTCGCGAGCCTATGGTCTTCCTCTCGCGAAAACCTATCGACAGATTCGCAAACAGAAGGCTTTCAATGACAAATAATTCCATTCCGCTTTCTGACGCGGATGCGCGGCAGATCGGGGAAACGACGTTCGATCGCAATGTGGTGGTCCTGGCCGGCGCAGGAACGGGAAAGACCACGCTGTTGATCAATCGACTTCTGCATGCCCTCCTGCGAGAACCGCATCCGTTTCAAGTCACGGAGATGTTAGCGCTGACCTTTACGAATAAAGCCGCCAATGAAATGAAAGGGCGTCTACGCGAGGCCCTGCAGGAGTTATTCGTGGCATGTCAGTCACCATCCCTCAGCGGGGATTCTGCGAACATCAAGCTCCAGGAATTTCAAGACCGGTACCAGATCTCTACGGAGCACATTCAGGAAAAGATCACGCGGGCGCTCCATGACCTTGAAAAATCCCATATTGCGACGCTTCATAGTTTTGCGGCGCACGTCCTGAGGCTGTATCCCTTAGAAAGCGGAGTCGATCCCCAGTTTCAGGAGGATGATGGGACGCAATTTTTAGAAATTTTTTCAGGGGCCTGGACGACCTGGCTTGATGAGGCATTGGGCGAACAAGGGGCACATCAGGCTCAATGGCGGGAGATGTTGGATGTCGTCGATCTCAAAGGGATTCGAGCGTTTGCGTTGGCGTTATGTGACGATCTGATTGCACTCCGAGACTTGCAAGCGCAATTAGATGCAAAGACGCTGTCTCCAGCGTTTGGGTCCTGGCTTAAGACGAACCAGCAAAAGATTGCCTCTTTGATTCAAACGTATGCCCAATCGAAACCGCGAAAGGTCGAAAGAATGTTAGCGGTCGCTCAGCGCGTATTTGACCTGATTGGGCAAGAAGGGTGGGAGGGGGCGAGAAATCTGGCAGAAGAGGAGACGGCCTTGTTGTCCTCGCCTATTGGTCAAGCGCCCAAGGGCTGGACTCCCGACGACTTCCAGGACGCTCGACGCATCGTTCAGAGTGCCCATCGCCTGGCGAATGTGGACGAACGTTTTTTGAGCAAAACGGTCCGCCTCCTGGAGCCCTTTATTCAAGACGTTCGACGCCTCTATGCCAACAAAGGGTGGATTCGATTTGATGGACTCATTGTTCGAGTGCGAAATGTTTTGCGTGATTATCCAAGAGTGCGTGCACAACTCAAGATGGATTATCAGGCAATCATGGTTGATGAGTTTCAGGATACCGATCCCGTGCAATATGAAATTCTTCTCTATTTGGGAGAACAATTGGGTGATCATGGCCAGCAGTGGGAAACGATACGATTGGTGCCGGGGAAGCTCTTTATCGTGGGTGATCCCAAGCAGTCGATTTATGCATTTCGTCGTGCGGATATCCAAGCGTTTGATCACGTTGTTCGTAAGCTTACCGACGATGGCGGTGTAGTCTGCACGTTGACGACCAACTTTCGTAGTGACCAGGCGGTTCTCGATGTGGTCAATGCGGTGTTCGATCGAGTATTTGTCCAGGAAGATCACGTCCAGCCACCCAATGTGCCTTTAATGGTTGGGCGACGAGGGGAAGAAACCTTGCCTGTTGCGGGTGTTGAGTTGTGTGTGATCGCTCATGGAGGGGAAGAAGAGTGGGATGTCGAACGGGCCACTCGTATTGAAGCCGAATGGATGGCAGGGTGGATTCAAGAGCGCTTGTCCTCTGGCCAAGAATGGGTCCTGGAGAAGGGCCGTCGAACGGCGTTGCGTCCAGGGCATGTGGCAGTGCTCTTTCGAAAATTTACGAATGCTCACGTGTATTTGGAGGCGATGCAACGTTGTGGGGTTCCCTTCTTAACTGATGGCGAGCGACATTTCTATCGTCGTCAGGAAGTGATTGATCTCGTGAAT
>JAOUQB010000357.1 GCA_029879555.1 Nitrospirota bacterium
TGACGCTGTGAAAAATCTGCCTAATTGAAATACGAGGGAAAAACTCGGAGAAATTTCTTTGGTATGGAGTAAGTAGTGAGGAGTCAGGAGTAACACACAGGGGCTGTTGAAAAAAGCCGCCAGCGGCGTTCCCTGCCTTCGCCGTAGCGGCTTCGCGCAGGCAGGTCGCCATTTTCCCGTGCTCACGTACTGGAAGTACGCTCTGCGCGCAAAAAAAATTGCTGTGGCCTTGTTGGACGAACTTTTTTGAAGCGCCCCGAGGCCTCTGAGGTCCAACGTGCCGGGAGGCCTCTATGCCTTTGGGAATAATAATTATTCAACACTCCCACACATGAAGTGAGGTGGAGGCGTAAGGGGTCAAAAGAAAATAATCCAGTTTCCCTTTCTTACCTCCTGACTCCTCACTACTTACTCCTCCCGAGCTTTTTCAGGCTTTTTCAACCCCATAGCCCTGTTGCTGAACAAGTCTGGATGGGAATTCTCGTCCTCGGGGTTGTGTAATACTCAACGCTCCCCATCAAACAAAAAAGCCCTCAGTGAGCCAAGACTCACTGAGGGCTTTTCTAACGAGGTGTTTGCAAAAATTTACCGAGCGAGATTCACCAGCTCTCCGAGAAGATCGTTGGTCGTGGTGATGATTCGGGAATTGGCTTGAAAACCACGCTGCATGGTGATCATATTCACGAGTTCATCCCCCAAATCGACATTGGAGGTCTCCAGGGTGCTGGCGGAAACCTTTCCAAATGAGCCCGAGCCTGGCGCCCCTTGCAAGGGTGTGCCGGACTCACCAGACTGAATAAACAAATTTCGACCGATGGGTTGCAACCCATCCGGATTAATGAAACGAGTCAACGCCACTTGTCCAAGATTCTGTGTGGTTCCATTGGAAAATCGTCCCGTTATTGTTCCATCCTCCCCAATGGATGTTCCTGTCAAGGTTCCATTTGCAAACCCATCCTGCGACAAGGTCAACAGCACTGAAGAAGACCCCTGCTGCAACATCCCATCAGACCCTGTTCCACCATCCGTCGTGATACTAGTACCAAAGTCAAACCCAGCGGCCTGTGGTGTAGTGGATCCATTACTAAACGTGATGCCGGTTGCCCCGGTATTAAAATACGTTACCGCACTCTCCGTATCCAATAAACCACCAGTCGTAAAACCCAGCGTCCCTTGGGCCACAAGGGCATTCCCCGTCGTGGCATTGCTATTTCCAGCCGTCACCGTCACCTCAGAAGCTGAGGCCAGTGCATTATATTGCCAGGTATTATTGGCAGTCTTTGAAAAATAGACCGTCAAATCATGGCCCACTCCGAGCGTATCAAAAATACGAACTCCGGTACTAAACTGGGAAATGGCTGGATTGGAGGGATCAGCTAACAGCTGCGCGGTCGTAAAGGCCGTTACCACCGGTTCACTGGCATTGAGATTCCCACTCATATCGACCTGGGTAGTGGCCGTACCCACTTGCTGGGTGGTCGTGAGGACCATATCTCCAATCGTCCCTAAAATATTGCCGCTGGAATCCACTTGAAATCCTTGAAGACGTAACCCTGCCGGATTAACGATATTTCCCGTTGAATCAATATTGAACTGCCCCGCTCGAGAAAAAAAGATGTTGCCAGCCGCATCATTCACTTGAAAAAATCCATCGCCATCAATGGCTAAATCCAAGGCATTGGAGGTGGTTTGCAGCGACCCCTGAGTAAAACTGGGATCAATCCCTAACACCCGAACCCCACGACCTTCCACGACGGCAGAGCTCGTTCCTCCACCACCGATCGTGGCCCCGAATAAGTCACCAAAAGAAACCGATCGACTTTTATAGCCGACTGTCTGTGCATTGGCGATATTGTTTCCGATTTCACTAAGTGCCCGGCTGGTCGCGTTAATTCCACTCGTCGCTGCAAAAAACGCTGATGTAATGCCCATCGATTCGCTCTCCTTCTTTCCTGAGGCATCCCTGCCACGACATTAAGATCTCTGACTCTCTATTACCGTATTGAAAAGATTTGTTCCGTACTATAGGTCCTCCCACTGGCGACCACGACTGGCTCTTCCGTACCCGGCAGCAAGCTCGCGACCTTTTCCCTCGAGAAGGTCATGACTTTCACCTCTTGGTCTTTGGCATTCAACGCCTGAATCACATATTGGTACGGGCCTTCAGGTAGACGGTCGCCGGCATCATCCAGGCCATCCCACGCCACCTCGTGCGGACCGGCTTTTTGAATCTGATTCACATCTAAATTTCTGACGACCGTGTGATCCTTATCCAGAACCTGGACTTTCAATTTTCTTGTGTCTTCATCCAACACATAGGACAATCCCGGCTCGTTTTCTTTATCTAGCGTGAGAATGTCTCCTTCCGTCACAATGTCCCGACCCAATAAACCAACCAGGTTCAATTGAGAACGTTCACTATCTTGATTCACCAACTGTTCCAAAAGGTCAGTGGTATGAGTGGCTTGCTCCAGAGTGGTGAATTGGGCCAACTGAGCCACGAAGTCCTCGTTTTGCACTGGATTGGTTGGATCCTGACTTTGAAGTTGAGTAACGAGCAAACGAAGAAAGACATCGGAGCCGAGTTCCGATACCGCTGCCTGCACATTACCTTGCCCGGTTACCGTGGAAGTCGATGTTGTGGGCGTTACCGGATCCATATCTCCATTCTCCTCTAGAAATATTTCAGGATGTGTTCTCTATTTATGCCAGAAGATGCAATCCGGACTCTCGCCGTTGATTGAGCGCGATCTCCGTAGAGGGCCGCTCATCGTGAGCGAGTCTTTCAGATGGTTGTCCCTCGCGAGACTGGAAATCGTCTCTCCATCGGTCAGATCCTTGCGGAGCATCCTCACGCACTTCTGCCGAAAATTCTTGTAGCTCCAAATCAACTTGAGATAATTGCGCTTCGAGTTGGGGCACAAATTGATTGGCGAGATTTCGTAGGATTGCATGATCCATGACCAACCCCGCATAGACCTGTTTGTTCTGCACGCCAACATCAATCATCACACGCTGATTGTCTGATAATTGGACATCCATTTGAAGGCGTTGTAAGGCCTGCGCCGGAAATTCGACTGCTCGTTCCTCCATGGCCCGTAATCCCACGCCCTGTCCCGACAACAGACCGGATTGTTGAAACCCAGACTGGGAGTTGGAGAAATGATTCATCCCACTTCCTAAGCCCTGTCCATTGCTCGCCTCGATAACCAAACCCTTGACGGAATTTTCTGGAATCGATGACGCCCGCTCTCCTTTCGACATCAACCCAGATTCGCCGACTCCATCAGTTGTCACCGTCGTCTGATGTTCGAACCCAAGACTTGCCCCTTCACCCAGGACCGTGGAATACCCGAGATGTGTTTTCAATGCGACGGGATTGGTCTGTCCCTGCCCGGAAAATCCGGCAGGCCCTTCCGCCTGTAAGGTGGTCACCGGAGCTTGAGGGATGGGTTGCACCGAGCGGGCTAGTGGAGTTTCTGGTCGTAGAAAATGGGGCTTAAGTGGTGTTTCGTCATCAACCACGAATCGTCCCAGCTGTTGCAAGCCATGTGGCACTTCTTTAAGCGTGAGTCCAGCAGGCGATACCGGGACCTTTTCCTCTGGTGTGCCTCCTAAGGAGGCCTGCTTCACGACAACTTCTTGCGATGCCTGTGAAGGAACACCTGATTCATGGCCTTTGAGCAGGGAATACTGATTAGAT
>JAOUQB010000358.1 GCA_029879555.1 Nitrospirota bacterium
CGCTATCTTCTTGGTCCAATTCTAGATTGCGTAGATAAGGCACGATTCCTAAGACCGGCACCCCTGTGCGTTCTTCGATAATCTTGACCCCATCATCAAACAGACGGCGATCGCCTCGAAACTTATTAATGACCACGCCTATCACCCGTTGCCGCTCTTCTGGAGCCAAGAGATCCATTGTTCCAATTACTTGCGCAAACACGCCCCCTCGATCAATATCTGCCACGAGAATCACGGCCGCATCGGCCATCTCCACCACGGGCCAATTCACAATATCCCGACCCCGAAGATTCATCTCCGCCGCACTCCCCGCTCCTTCAATCACCATGACGTCGTATTGTTCGGCTAAACGCTCATAACTCTCTTTCACAAACTCCTTCAACTGCGATTTTCCAGAAAAATACTCCTTCGCCTCCTGACTTCGCCAGACTTTCCCTTGAACAATCACTTGAGTTTTTGTATCCGCTTCGGGCTTCAACAAAATTGGATTCATATCCACATGCGGGGGCAACCCACAAGCTCGCGCCTGAAGTACTTGTGCACGTCCCATCTCCCCGCCTTCCGGGGTAACAAAAGAATTCAGCGACATATTTTGAGCCTTAAACGGCGCCACCCTGATCCCAACCCTATACAACAGCCCACACAACCCCGCCGTAATGAGACTTTTCCCCACATCTGATCCCGTTCCTAAAATGGCAATCGATTTCGTACAAGATCTTTTCAAGCTGATTTCCCACAAAAACTTTGAACAATCAAAAGTTTTACTCTCGATTGAAATCTAATCCACTTTCAGCCTAAAAGATTGTATGGTACATTCAAGGACGTTAGAAATACCAACCAAAAAATATGGCGGCACAATGAAAAGCTTTCGACCGTTCTCTCGAGTTCCCATGATTGTCCTTTGTCTGGCCTTGTCTTGGGTTTCCCCCCATTCCTCCTTCGCTATAGCAGAGTCCGACTCACCATCAACGTCCGGCACCCTGCAAAGTGTCTTGGAGAAAAAGACCTTACGGGTAGGAGTCTCCTTATTCACCCCCTGGACCATCAAACACCCAGACGGCCAGTTGGTGGGGTATGAAATTGACGTGGCTAAGCAACTGGCCAAGGATCTCGGAGTGAAACCGGAATTTCATGTTTTGGACTGGGAGAAGATTATTCCTGCCCTCTTAAACCGGGAAATTGACATCATCATTGCTGGCATTTCGATTACGCCCCAACGAGCTCTTCAAGTGAATTTTAGCCAGCCCTATGATTCCTCGGGGGTAAGCTTGGTGACGAATACTTTATTAACAAAAGCCTTTAAAGGCCCCAAAGACCTCAATAGACGAGACGTCATCATTGCTTCAGTGGCCGGGACGATCTCGGAGGATTTGACACGCCGAATCTTCCCCCAGTCCACACCGAAAACCTTCGCCACGAGTCAGGAAGCGATCAAAGCCGTCATCACCGGAGCAGTCCATGGGTATGTCGAACACGAACCTATCACGACGTTTGCGGCATTGGATAACCCTGACAAGGTCGATGAGCCTCTGTCAAAACCGCTCCTTGAAACAAAGGCGGGTTTCGCCGTCAACAAGGGAGATGCCGACTTCATCAATTTTCTCAATGCGTGGATTATCGCGCATGAAGCCGATACCTGGCTGGATTCCGTGCATAACTATTGGTTTGAAGGAGTCGAGTGGAGAAAGGACATCCAAAAGACACCATGACGACGATCTTTCTCATTCCGGGTTACCGGCTCAGTGAGAATGCCTGGCGACAGGCTATGCTTCTGGCTCTGTTGCCTGTTCTCCTTGCAGCCGGAATACTGGAAAAATCCGGCACGCAAATATCTCTGCCAGATGAAGATGCCTACCGGTCGCCCTTATCAGACCATCTCCTCGAATCGAACCAATGGAGAATTCCCCAAGAAGAGAAACAGCCCTGGCGCTTACCGCCACCTCCTGCGTTAGGCTGGCGTACTCCCCAACCATCCCCATCCGACAGCTCTTCCAGAAAACGAACCATTGAATTGTTCCCCCGATACAAATCGGGCAATCCCTCGGACTTTGATTTGATCGAACGCGAGGAAAAACCGTTAATTAAGATATTTGAATTCGGGTCAAAATAAATTCTGCAAGAATTTCCCCATCACCCCCTCTCGCCAATCATCAGCCAGATTTTATGGTCTCTACGCAAAGTGCATGTCGACGAAAATCCCAAGACCTTACAGAAAGATTATCTGGGCCATTTGGGAGAGGTAGTCAATAGTTTTCCGTTAATTCTTCATCATCAACCCATTCATACTCTTCCAATTCTTCTATTCCTTTTTTATTCAATTCTGACAAAACTTCTTTTAAATCCAAGGTTTTATTTTTACTGGATTTAATGAAGAACCCCGCAGCAAGCTGACGGGGAATTTCCAAGTTAAAGCAAGTTATGGCGTCATTTAAATTCTCTGCCTTGATAATTACCTTTGCTAACCAGAAAGTATCATCCCTAAAAGTTCCCATATCCCAATGAGAAAATGAAATTCCATCTGAGCAGAAACAAGAGGGCATGGAGTTAGATGTCATAGCAATATGGGCAAGAGCCTCAACCCTACATTGAATTTCATATTGATATTCTATAATCAAATAAGGTCAAGCACGATTTCCTATTACATCCGGTCTTCGTCGTGGTCGATGAGTCCGGTCCAGGTGGTTATGTGGGAAAATGCCTCTACCGACACACCTCGTTTTTCTGCAAGGGCTGCTTTGTTTCGATCAAACGCTTGTTGCGCCATGGGAGCCTTCGGACCAAACGTGAGCACCATATTGTTCCATTCGGCTTTTTCTTCATCAGTTAGGACCTTACCGTTGGCCTTCACCCATTTCCCAATTTCTTCGTCGGTGCCGCCCGATAGTACTCGCTTTTCGAAATCTTCTCCGTTGATTTCCAATTTATCCAGCAGATATTTGTCGAGTCCGACCGTCAAATAATTGTAATCTTGGATTTTCCCCGCATTACGCATGCGGACTTTGTCGATCAAACGTGCGAGATGGCAAAGTCCGACGACTTCTTCTTTGGGACTGCGTGGATACTGTGCTGTGGTCATGAGGTCTCCTTGATAATAAAATGAATGATTGACACTCGGGGTTCTTCGCGAAATGGATTCTTTCCATTCCACTTCCGTCATACCCGCAGCTTGTGAGCCTGCCCCTGCGGTTATTGGCAGGGGCGGGTATCCATCTGAAAGGGATTAAGAGAGATTCCTGCCAACACCTTGCAGGAATGACAGAGAAAGAAAGACGCCAGAATTGTTTGCTTATATATAAACCATTCAGGTCTTCAGAGCAATTTGCCTACACCAACAGCAGGCCGATGGCTATGGCTTTTTTTGCTGAGGCCGATTGCCACCAGACATCAAACCCTTTTGGACCGCCGAAGGGAAAGCCCGCACGGACTTCTTTAAAAACGGGATAGCGATGTCCGCCTGCCTGATGCACCGGTGTGGCCCGTTCAATCAGATTCAGAAACCACTCGGCCTGGCCTCGCTTGAGTCGCACTTCTTGGTCCATGATTCGATTGGGCAAAATAATTTTGTATTGTGTCCCCTTTCCACGTTCGACATCCGGCTGTCCCCCAATCCACACAAACTTTCGTTCCATGCGGGAATGGTCCTCTTCCGGACCCGCTTCGAGAATCTGCTTGACCCATGTTCGCTTTAC
>JAOUQB010000359.1 GCA_029879555.1 Nitrospirota bacterium
ACATTCGCTTGGCAACCCGTCACGTCCGGCGCGGCCGGTTTCTTGGTAGTAACTTTCGATATTTTTGGGAAGGTCATAGTGGATGACAAACCGGACGTTAGGTTTGTTGATACCCATGCCGAAGGCGATTGTCGCGCACATGACTTGGACTTTGTCTCGGAGGAACCATTCTTGATGGCGTGACCGTTCTTCTGGCGTGAGGCCTGCATGATAGGGTTGGGCTTTCATACCCTGTGCCTGTAATCGTTCTGCCAGCAGTTCTGTGGTTTTCCGGCTTTGGCAATACACAATTCCGGATTCTTGTGTTTGGGATTGGAGAAATGCCAAGACCTGTTCAGCAGGGCTGGCTTTGGCCTGCACGCGGTAGATCAGGTTCGGCCGATTGAAGCTGGCGACGTAGGATGCTGGATTCCGCAATTTCAGGAGAGTACTGATGTCGTCTCGTACTCGCCCTGTGGCAGTGGCTGTTAGTGCCATGATGGGTAAGGAAGGAAACCGCTCGCGTAGTTCGACCAGCCTGCGATATTCCGGCCGGAAATCATGGCCCCATTCACTGATGCAATGGGCTTCGTCAATGGCCAGCAGATTCACCGGCCATTTCTGAAGGTCGTTGAGACTTTCAGGGAGCATGAGCCGTTCCGGCGCCATGTAGAGCAACCGGTAATCCCCACGATATACGCCGCGCAATCGAGCCTGGAATTCCGGAGCGCTGAGCGAAGAATTGAGAAAGGTGGCGGCAATGCCATTGGCTTGAAGGGCGTCCACCTGATCTTTCATGAGGGCAATGAGTGGGGAGACCACCACGGTGAGTCCCGGCCGCACCAGGGCCGGAAGCTGAAAACACAAGGACTTTCCTCCGCCAGTCGGCAACAGCGCAACAACGTCCCGTCCCGCCAATGCATCGCGAATGATCTCTTCTTGCAACGGCCGAAACGAAGTAAACCCAAAATGCTCTTTTAACAGAGCCAGGAGTGAGGCTTGGCTTGCGAGGTTTGTGGGTGCCGAATTCATGGGGAATGATTGTAAAGCTACGGTGAACGCATAACAAATTTCTCAAGTTGGGCTGTTGAAAAAAGTCGCCAGCGGCGTTCTCGCCATTTTTCCGTGCTCACGTACTGGAAGTACGCTCTGCGCGCAAAAATGGCTGTGGCCTTGCTGGACGAACTTTTTTGAACCGCCCCGAGGCCTCTGATACCCAACTGCCGGGGGGCCTATATGTCTTTGGTAATTATAATTATTCAACACTCCCCAAGTGGCTTCTAGCTGGAACTGATAGGCATGGGGGATATTGCTGAATGAACTCCAGTTGTCATGGGCTATCTTTGACTCTCAATGCCTATTTTGTTGAGGGTTTGGAGCGAAAAAGTTTTCGGCGTGATCGACTATATTGGGATTGTTTTGTGCTGGTCTTATTCGACATTTCTGTTTGTTTATTGTTTACAAGCTACAATTTTTCTATTTTTGTCTAATTTTTTCTCCTGTCTTGTCAGGGTCGTTGTGGATCTAGGACGAGGTGAATCCTCAGAAAATCAAGGGTAATCGGCAAGAATTGCCTGAAATTGCCGAGAAAGACCTAAGAACGAGGGTGTTGGTATGCATGTTGCTGAACGAATACAAGACGAAACGCTCGTGTTAATGATTTCTGGACGGGTCACGTTTTACTCCCGAAAGGTGTTTCAAGCGATTGTGAATAGTGCACGACTTTCCGGTGCGAAGCATATCATGTTCAACATTCAAGGCGTGACGTTTATGGACAGCACAGCATTGGGTGCGCTGGCCTTGGCCTACCTCAATTTAAAGGAACATGATTTGGCGATGAGCCTCGTGGGCCCGCAACAACCCATCAAAACCTTACTCGATGACGCCAATTTCCCGACGTTGATCCCTACCTATTCCTCTGAAGAAAAAGCCTTTCAAGCCATTCTCTAGTTGTCGAATATTTTTCCCTACATTTTTAGTTGGACTCGGAAAGATGAGGAGAAAATATGCTATTCTCTCATCTTTGCGTGTGCTTGCCGATGGTTGAGAGATCATTACCAATACGGTGTAAAACGACGATCCGATGGCTCACATACCACTTGACGCGTTGAGGCTGGAATTACAGCGGCTTGATCTGATGGGATTTATCGTGCCTCACGCGGACGAATATCAAAATGAATATGTGCCGCCTTGTGCCGAACGGCTCGCCTGGCTGACTGGGTTTACGGGATCGGCAGGGACGGCGATTGTCCTGGACCAAGAAGCGGCGATGTTTGTAGATGGTCGGTACACGTTGCAAGTCGCTGATCAGGTCGACCCACAATATTTTACCTTCAACCATAGCGGCGATCACCCTCCTGCCATGTGGCTGGAACACCATGTTCGGCCCTCCAACCGTATTGGCTATGATCCGTGGCTCCATACGCCGAAAGACCTTGAGCGTTATCAAAAAGCCTGTGACCGGGCTGAGGCACAGCTCATTCCGTGTTCTCCCAACCCAATTGACCAGGTATGGCGTGAACGACCTGCGGTTCCTCTGGGGTTAATACAGCCGCATCTCCTGAAGTACTCCGGGAAAAGTTCACAAGAAAAGCGTGAGGAGTTGGCCAAGCAGTTTCGGGATGCGGGCCTTGACGCGGCGATTATCAGTGCCGCTGATTCCATCGCGTGGCTGCTCAATATTCGAGGTAGTGATGTTTCGCATACGCCTTTACCCCTGTGTCAGGCGATTCTTTATGCGACTGGGCGGGTCGTGGTCTTTGTGGATGCCCGAAAAGTGAGTCCTGGCCTTTCGGCTCACCTGGGTCCTGATGTTTCTTTGGAGTCGCCGGAAGCTTTTGAGGGGGCCTTACAGCAATTAGGACAACAGGATCAGCAGGTGCTGTGCGATCCGACGAAAACGAATACCTGGATATTTTCCACATTGACCACGCATGGGGCGCGTCTGACTCATGGCGATGATCCGTGTTCCTTACCCAAAGCTTGTAAAAATGCTGTGGAGATTCAAGGGGCCTTTGCGGCCCATGAGCGAGATGGAGTCGCGGTGTGTCGATTCTTAGCCTGGCTGGCTCGTGAAACACCAAATGGACGCGTGACCGAGCTGCAAGCCTCGGCGTATTTAGATGATTGTCGGCAGCAACAAGCCCTGTGGGAAGATGCCAGTTTTCCGACCATATCCGGCGCAGGATCGAATGGAGCCATTGTGCATTATCATTCGACTCCTGAGACTGACCGCCAGCTAGAGCCGGGTACGTTATATCTCGTGGATTCAGGAGGGCAGTATCTTGATGGGACGACGGATATTACTCGCACGGTGGCGGTTGGTGCGCCCACGGATGAACATCGAGATCGCTACACGCGAGTCTTACAAGGGCATATTGCCCTGGCCACCGCCAAATTTCCGGAAGGGACGACGGGAAGTCAACTTGATGCCTTGGCCCGAGCGCCCCTCTGGGCCATGGGGTTGGATTATGATCATGGGACGGGCCATGGGGTTGGCAGTTTTCTTGGTGTCCACGAAGGACCACAGCGGATTTCAAAATCTGCCAATGATGTGGCCCTCAAGCCCGGCATGATCATCTCGAATGAGCCTGGCTATTACAAAACCGGGGCGTTTGGGATTCGGCTCGAAAATTTAGTGGTCGTCATACGCGAGGAAATGCTGAAAGACTCCAACCGTCCGTTTTTAGCATTCGACAC
>JAOUQB010000360.1 GCA_029879555.1 Nitrospirota bacterium
GAGGTCGACATTCGTTACCGGAGATCCGTCGGCTTTGATGGTGATCTGGAGACCTTCGTAGAGGAGTCTGCTCACACGTTGGCGTACATGGTTCAAGGTGGTGCGGATCGTTTCTAATTCATGGGTGTACAGGGACATCGTTCTCCATAGGTTGAAGGCATGAAAGTCTGCCGTTGTGGGTGGTTAAAATTCACTTTTCTATCATACCTGAGAACGTGTGCTAAGTGTGAAGAGACGGTCGCACAAAAAGCATCAGGTTGAGTTCTGGGAAACGCGATGCAAAGGATAACCGTGCAACTCAACATTTCGCCTGAACGGTTTCAGTCCTATTATCAGGGGGTAGTGGAGTCCGTGGTGGCTACAGCTAGCGATGGTCGTACGGTCAAATTTCCGGCCAGGGTGTTACGCCCGTTTCTGTCCTACCAAGGCGTCCAGGGAACATTTGAGATCACGTGTGATGCCAGCATGAAATTTCAATCCATTCGTCGGACAGACGTTCCTCCTTCATCATGAGATGGCTGCGATGACGGGTGAAGACTATTCGCGGCTGGGCCTGTTTTTCAGCGCCTTCCTGTCTTCCACGATTCTGCCAGGAAGCTCTGAAGTCGTGTTAGTGGGGTTAGCCACCCAGGGCGGCCTTCCTCACTGGGACCTTCTCGCCATTGCGACAGCGGGCAATACCTTAGGGGGGATGACCTCATGGGGGTTAGGTTGGCTTATGGCTTTGCGGTATCCGCTCACGGAATTGTCCAAGGTGGCACACCGTCGAGCCGTCGATCGTGTGCGAACGTGGGGGAGCCCGATTCTGCTGCTCTCCTGGGTGCCGGTGCTTGGTGACCCGCTATGTGTGGCGGCCGGATGGTTGCGGATATCCTGGCTTGGAGCCTTGCTCTTTATTGGCGTAGGGAAAGCGTTTCGCTATTGGGTGCTGTTAGCCCTCTTGCCCTCTTGGGGTAGCTAAGACGTTACCGTCGGTCTGTAGCAATCTTGACGGGTTGTTGGTAATGTTGGCCTCGCGATGGCGGGAACACGCAATGGCGGCCGTCCATGCGAATGATTGTTTCACCATGTAATGGAGTCAATGTCCTGTGAATGTCCCTCTGCTTGATCTGAAAGCTCAGTATGCGCGCATTCAGCCAGAAATTATGACGGCCATTGAAGAGGTCTGTGCCCAACAAAGTTTTATTCTGGGTTCCTATGTTGAACAATTCGAACAGACGTTAGCCCAATTTATCGGGACCAAGCATGCCATAGGAGTCGCGTCGGGGAGTGATGCCCTGTTGCTCTCGCTGATGGAATTGGACCTGCAACCGGGTGATGAAGTCATCACCGCGCCATTTACCTTTTTTGCCACAACCGGGGTCATTTCTCGATTGCATGCCAGGCCAGTATTTGTCGATGTATGTGCGGACACCTTTAATCTTAATCCCAAACACGTAGCCCAAGCCATCACGCCTCGCACCAAAGCCATTCTTCCCGTCCATCTCTTTGGACAATGTGCGGAGATGGAAGCCATTAAGGTCGTGGCTGACGCGAAGGGGATTCCGGTCATTGAAGACGCCTGCCAAGCGATTGGTGCGTCTCGAAATGGCATTCAAGCTGGAGCCTTCGGGCGTACCGGCTGTTTCAGCTTTTTCCCGTCAAAAAATTTAGGGGCGTTCGGGGATGGCGGTCTCATTTCGACGAATGATTCGAAAGTCGCCGAACGATTGAAGCTCTTGCGAGTTCATGGAAGCCGCTCAGAGTATCATCATCATCTAATTGGCATGAATAGTCGATTGGATGCCTTGCAGGCCGCGATTTTACAGGTCAAATTTCAGCATTTAGCCGACTGGACCATCAAACGGCAGAAGAACGCTGACAGCTATCGCCAACTCTTTCACGAACATGGCTTAGATGACCAGGTCACCCTTCCCGTGGTTGAGCCGTGGAACATCCACGTCTATAACCAATTTACGATACAGACTCCCAAGCGAGATGCCTTGAGTGCCTATTTGACGGAAAAAGGCATCGGCAATCGGATTTACTATCCCGTGCCCCTCCATCTTCAGGAATGTTACGAAACGCTTGGATATCACAAAGGAGATTTCCCTGTTGCCGAGCATGCTGCCCAAGAAGTGCTCTCCCTTCCCATCTATCCCGAGCTGACTCAGGATCAACTCGCGTACATCGTCCAAACCATCAAACAGTTCTTTGATTAAAAGCCTTAGCGGACAAGCGGATTGCTCGGAACTCGCGAACGTAGGGTCGTGAAGGTTCTCTTGTGCTGGAACCCCAGCAAGTTCGCCATGGAATGATCTTCACAGTCCAGATTCATCCCCTCCTAACAACTATTTAATATTTCTCAGCCGGCACCTATAGTTGAGAGAGAATTCCCCTTTCCTTATCAGATTGAGGTGAGTGATGGAACTCAAATTCACACAATTTTCAAAGGCACCCGCCACTCGTACCAACGTGTGTTCACGGTGTGGGAATCGAATGTTTCAAACCAAACGACTGTTCTGGGTGTGCGGCCCCGGTTGTGATGGTGCCGAACAATGGCATCAAGTACAGCATGCTTCGCACATGCCAGAAGTCTATTCCATTGGGAAAAAGAAAAGTCTGGCGGATCAATCAATGAATTAGGCAAAGTGTCTATCCAGTCTTCCTTCTGCTGTTCTCAATCCACTTACATTATTCTTGTCGCTCTCATTCTCGATTATTGAGGGCAGGTCTAGATTCATCAGACCTCCACTATGTTGTCAGTTCGGTAAATGGAGATGCCGGGTTTGGGGCCGGCGGCCGAGGTCCTTTTGTTTCGGAAAAAGTAGCCAAAACCATGTTGGCCGTGATGTGGCCCCCTGCCTTCGCAGGGGCAAGCTCTTCGGGTCTCCTGTGCAGTTCGCCAATCCCGGCGGCGCGCAAACTCGCGGAGCTGGGTCTGACTCTTCTGGAAGGGCTCAAACACAGCGCGCCTTTTTCCCGGTGTTGGCTGCACTGCTCGGCCACACCCCAAGGCCAGGGAGCCAAGTGAGTCAGAGATTTCCTAAATTATCGAAAGGTGAGATTTGGTCATGCTGCATCTGAATATCGGTAGGGCCAAATCTTGCGTTGAGACAAGTGAGAAAGGACCGCATGAATTGAAGTCAAAGTGATACCGTTCCAGGTGGCGAGGGAACTAAATCAGGGGTCAGATACGAAATAAAAGCTAAGAAATATCTTTGATGCGAGGGGCGCTGGTGAAGGTGATTCCTGATTGCGGGGTTTGTGTTAGGGGTAGGAGGCTTCGATGGTGCTGCTCAGGCCGCCGCGGGCGGTGAATTCTCCGATGACGGTCGCGGAGATGGGTTTGCAGGCTTTGACGACATCGGCCAAAATTTTGTTGACGGCGTTTTCGTAGAAGATGCCGAGATTCCGATAGCCGTGCATATAGACTTTGAGTGATTTAAGTTCGAGGCACTGTTGATCCGGCATGTAGGTGAGTTGGATGGTTCCGAAATCTGGCAGGCCGGTCTTGGGGCAAATGGCGGTGTATTCCGGAATTTCAATGGTGATGACGTACCCCGTGTACTGATTGGGCCAGGTTTCCAATCGCGGGAGTTTGGCGTCTATCCCGCTTTTGGCATGCGCTTCGGTATAACTGGATTTGGATTTGCGTGTTGTGGATTTCATCGTTAAATTTAGGTGGTAAT
>JAOUQB010000361.1 GCA_029879555.1 Nitrospirota bacterium
ATCATATGGCTGTCCCGAAGCATTGTTAAGCAATTTAATCGTCGGCGTTAAGCGGGAATGGCTGTGGACCCAGATGACAACCGCCTGTTCGCCAGTGTTCAGCCGTACAAGCGAGCCAATGGGGTACACCCCTAAGAGTTGAATAAGTCGTTGAACCAAAGACGTGGCATATTGCCCTCCTACGGCTGCCCGATACAATTCCGACAAGGCCCTGGCCGGAGGAACAGGCGGTTGGCTGCAGCGCCCGCTGATCTGAGCATCATAGGTATCAGCAATACTCAGTATTTGGGTGAGCTCAGAGATGGCCTCACCCTTTAACCCCTTCGGGTACCCGGATCCATCAAGTCGTTCATGATGCTGCAGGACCATCCGCTTCGATTCCTGAGGAAATTCGGGAAACTGATTCAGCATGGCTTCGCCCATGTCACAATGGGCTTGAATGAGTTTATGGTCCTTGGGGGAGTACGGCTGAATTTTTCGCAACAGATTCAGTGGCAACCGCAATTGGCCAATATCGTGGACCATCGCGGCCAGCCCTAAAATCTTAAGCTGTGACGGTTCACAACCACATTCCTGGCCCATGGCCATGGCCAGCACGCCGGTATCGACTCCATGGGTGGCGAGATTGGCATCAAAACGGCGCATTTGAATTAAGGACACCATGGCGGCTTGATGTTCCAAAAGCCCTTCGAGCAGTGTGCTCACCACGCCTCGAATTTCTAGGAGATGTTGAGGTGAAGGGGCTTCCAATTGACGGAAAAATAAATCCAGCGTAGAGATGGCTTCTGCACGGAGAAGTCGAGCCGATTCAATGTCTTCGGGGTTGGGGCCGGGATCGAAGCTTGAAGATGAGGGTATTTCTTTAGAGAAAGGCGGGAGGGTTGAAGATTCTTGGGGTTCAGCAACCCCAACAACATCACTTCCCTTTTCGGTATCAATCAACACGCCTTGTATGCCATAGCTACGTAATAAGGTGATTTCATCTTCCCGTTTCACGAGCCATTTGTGACGGAGAAAGGGCGTTTGAAACCAGGACTGGTCCATGCCAGCAATATACATTCCTGGTCGCAAATCTTGGATAGCAATGCGCTTTTTCATTGCACGGGGAATCGCAAGAGGAGATGGAAACCGCACCTAAGACAACGATCGGATCAGATAGAGAAAAAAGCCGAAATGACCACACGCATTTCGTTATTCAAGAAATTCCAAATATCGTAAGGGAATCATGTGAAAAGAGCAATAGAGAGTAGGGGAATCAGGTCGTGGGGTCAATGATGGAGGAGGAGACATCCTTCCAACCCCAGCAGCACTTTTTGATGAAGCCGTTTGCGACAGAGCATGAGGCCCGACTCGAAATTACGAAGGAGTCTGCTCCAGAGTGGAGATCCGTTCGAGGATGTGTCCGGCCACGTCGTGCTGATCGTTGAGCATGAGTAAGAGATGATAGTGTTTCAAGGTTGGGAGTAGATGGC
The DNA here is from genome assembly GCA_029879555.1 of Nitrospirota bacterium. Lineage (GTDB taxonomy): Bacteria > Nitrospirota > Nitrospiria > Nitrospirales > UBA8639 > Nitrospira_E. Next base: position 1,473 of record JAOUQB010000361.1, read on the forward strand.
GGCTTGAGACTCCCCATGATTTTTCTCGAATCGCGAGGGCTCGTTTGAGTAGGGGGATGGCCACCTTCGGTTGGGCTTTCTGTTCATAGATTGTGGCCAATTCGGTTAAGGGGTCAGCCATGCGAACATGTTCTGGACCAAGGGATTGGACAATGAGAGGCAAGGCCTTCCAGTAGTATGATTCGGCTTGAGTGAGGTCCCCTTCCAGGCGGGCAATATCCCCTAGTTGGTAAATAATCTGTGCATATCGCGTATCTGAAGGCCCATATTCGCGAATGGATGGTAAGATATCCTGCAGTTGGGTTTTCGCATGGGACAGGTTGCCACCACGAATGCTTTGTTGAATGGTTTCCCACTGCGCGTCCCATTCGGAAGGTTCTGAACAACCCGAGGAAAAGATCAGGAAGAGAATCGCGGCCATGAACAAAGAGATAATGGGTTGAAGGACGGTCATGAGCTAGATCCATGCGTTGTCGGAAAAACACCGGACCCTGAATTTGGAGAAGGAAGACCTTGCACCCGAATCATGATTTGGTAAGCGTTTGTGATGTTGTCTGGACATTTCTTTCGTCTCTTTGTAGGGTAGCCATGAGGAAAGACACTTCCCATGATTGAGCGAATCATACGCTTTTGCGAACATGATGTGTGGGTCATCAAGGTCCATGAACTGACTGGCGTTCGTCAGTTGGGTGTCAAGTTGTTACGTCTGGGGTTAGTCGCCGCCACAGAATTTCGCGAAAGTTTTCTGAGTATTCGCGCCACAAGCTTGGTGTATACGACGCTGCTCTCCTTGGTGCCATTTTTAGCGGTCATGTTTTCAGTGCTGAAAGCCTTTGGTGTCCATCAACAAATTGAACCCATTCTTTCTCAAGCGCTTGACCCCTTAGGAGACAAGGGCGCTGAGATTACCACGAATATTATCGGGTTTGTCGATAACTTGAAAGTCGGGGTTTTGGGAGCCGTTGGTGTGGCCGGACTTTTCTATACCACCTATTCCCTCATTGAAAAAATCGAGGAGGCCCTCAATTCCATTTGGCGCGTGGAAGAGGGGCGTCCGTTGGCCAGAAGAATCACCGATTATCTCAGTGTGGTCCTCCTTGGACCCGTGTTTGTTTTTACGGCATTCGGTCTGATGGCGTCTTCCCAGAGTCATTGGTTGGTGCAACGCGTGATGGAGATTCAGCCCTTTGGCTCTCTGATCGTGGCCCTCACCAATCTTCTCCCCTTTTTGTTTATGTGCGGGATTTTTATTTTTCTCTATAAATTTGTGCCGAACACGTCAGTCAATTTGAGCTCGGCCTTCGTGGGTGGGGTCACGGCCGGAATCATTTGGCAAGTGGCCGGGATGGCGTTTGCGGCCTTCGTGGCGAGTTCCGGGAAATATAGTGCGATTTATTCGAGCTTTGCGATCCTCATTCTTTTCCTCATCTGGCTCTACGTGGGATGGTTGATTGTCCTGGCCGGGGCACAAGTGGCGTATTACCACCAACATCCTTCTGCGTATTTATTGCATTTGAGTCGAAAACACCAAACGCCTCTCTTTCGTGAGTATTTAACTCTCGCGCTCCTCGGCCATATCACGCATCGTTTCCTCTCGGGGAAAGCTCCGCTCAAAGGCGAACAATTAGCTCGTGTCCAACATGTGCCCCTCACGATGGTGGAATCATTACTGAGTGATCTCATTCAAGCCAAAATTCTGGTGCATACGGATAGACCGAAAGGAGTGGTGTTGGCGCGGCCTCCGGACTCGATTGCCGTGACAGAGGTGTTGAAGGTTGTTCAGCATCAATTGCATAATGGGGCACAGGGGTTTACGCTTGGCACAGACACCATTAGCCAGGTATTGATGCGACGGGATGCGGTCGTACAAGACGCCTTGGAGGGCATCACGCTCCAGCACCTGGTGGAAAACCAACCAAGTGATCTTGTGTCGGATGAGGAATGGAGCCATGCCGCTGAAGAGGATTTGGATCTTTCTATAGCAAACGAACCGATGCGTAACAGGGCTTATGGACCTGAAGGCTTTCCAGAAAGCCCGCCTTCTGAAGTTCATTCTGTAGGAAAAGGACCTTCTACTTAGTCCCACCTCTTGTCGGCACCCATCATGATGGATCTATGGATCGTACCAGGAGCGCCGTTGCCGAAAGGCCGGGGATGGGTTATTTGGTGTTCGAACAAAGGCGAAGGGACATT
>JAOUQB010000362.1 GCA_029879555.1 Nitrospirota bacterium
TTGCCGATCATTCAATCGTCTTCATCCTCGGATGCCTTTCATGAAGAATGTGCGGTCTTTGGTATTTCGGGACATAAAGAGGCGTCCAATCTGACCTATTTAGGATTGTATGCGTTGCAGCATCGGGGGCAGGAAGGGTCGGGAATGGTCTCCTCGGATGGAGAACGATTTTTTCAAAAAAAAGGCCTTGGCCTGGTAGCCGATATCTATACAAAAAAAAGCTTACGCGAATTACCTGGGACGAAAGCCATTGGGCACAATCGGTATTCGACGGCGGGAAGCGGTGACCTTCATAATGTCCAACCTTTTTCGGTAAATTTTGCATTTGGTAATTTGGCCCTCGCCCATAATGGCAACCTCATTAACGCTGGAGTCTTGCGCGGAGAGTTGGAAGCCTACGGAGCTATCTTCCAATCGGATTCCGACAGTGAAGTCATTATTCATCTCATCGCCCATTCGAAGGGGGACACCATCGTCAATCGAGTGATTGATTCGTTAAGCCTGGTTCGCGGCGCCTTCTCACTTGTCTTACTGACCGATGACCATCTTATCGCGGCTCGTGATCCCTATGGCTTTCGGCCCTTATGCTTGGGCAAATATAAAGACAGTTGGGTGGTCGCGTCGGAAACCTGTGCTTTTGATTTGATTGACGCCAAGTTTGTGCGTGAAGTCGAGCCGGGAGAAATCATCGTGATCGAAGGAGCTGAACTGACCTCCTATCATCCCTTTTTAAAACGAACGCCGGCCCAATGTGTATTTGAATATGTGTATTTCGCCAGACCGGACTCCAAGATTTTTGGCACGAATGCTGTTTATCCCATACGAAAAGCCTTTGGCCGACAATTAGCGAAGGAATGTCCGGCCGAAGCTGATTTGGTCATTCCAGTTCCCGACTCAGGAGTCCCTGCAGCACTTGGCTATGCTGAGGGCATGGGCTTGCCCTTTGAAATTGGTCTCACACGTAATCATTATATTGGCAGAACATTTATTGAACCCCAACAAGCCATTCGTCATTTTGGGGTGAAGCTTAAATTAAATCCAGTCCCTGAAGTGCTGGAAGGAAAGCGTATTGTGGTGGTGGATGATTCGATTGTGCGAGGAACGACTAGCCGAAAAATTGTCAAAATGCTTCGTCAGGCTGGGGCCAAAGAAATTCATATGCGCATTAGTTCTCCACCGGTCATTGCCCCCTGTTTTTACGGGATAGATACGCCCACGAAAAAGGAACTCATTGGGTCAAAGTTCTCCATTGAGCAAATTCGACGATATGTGACCGCTGATAGCTTGGGATATTTAAGCTTGGAAGGGATGCTGACAACGGCTCCCGATACCTCTCAACATTATTGTAATGCCTGCTTTACGGATAACTATCCCATCAGTCTTACCAAAGCTGAAGAAATGCAATTGGGGCTCTTCGAGCCTCATCAGGTTTCTTCTTCGTAGCCTCTTTTCTTGTTTTCTTGCTGCCCCTAAAAATCGTGTGATATCATCTTGTGACAGACCATCAAGGGGTTTTTCAAGCTTTTCGAACAGATTGTCTTCCCCCGTTGAATTATAAAAAAAAGGAGGAAAAGTGATGAGGTCACGAATAAAATTTGGGTTTCTCTTGGCGAGTGTTCTCCTCGGTTGTGTGGGATTGGCTCAAGCCGGAAGTTTTTTTAAAGTCGGTGAGCCGGCACCCAACTTTACGTTAACCTCGCTAGATGGACAAAAGATCTCCCTCGATCAATACAAGGGAAAAGTCGTGGTCCTCGGCCTGTTTCATATCTGCAAACCGTGCTTGGAGCAAGGTACAAATTTGCAAAAGGTCTACGAGGCGACACAAGGGAAGTCTGTCGCAGTCGTCGGGGTGAACTCCTCAGGAGATTCACAAGGGGATGTCAGTGAATTTCTACAAGCCTTTCCGGTCAAAGTCACGTATCCGTATTTATTAGACCCCGGACAAACCACTGACAAACTCTATGGTGGAGGCAAATTTATTCCCAACGTCTATGTGATCGATCAACAAGGTATGATCCGTTGGCAACGCGTCGGGAATTTTTTCACGGACGGGACGTTAGCAGGCCATGAAATGATTTTGGAAGAAGTCGAGAAGCTGTTAGGCGCGTCGATGCCTTCCTCCATGTAAATGACTCGTTGCTGAATGGCGACTGATTGGAGTGCTATGGATGAATTTGAAGAAGGAAAACGCAAGTTTCGTGAATTGGTCACCGCGCTCGATCAGACCATAGAAGTGGTCATTCCGGTCACGCCCTCCCAAAGTCTGTTTAAGATCTCCCTCTCGAAAGGGGCCAATCGAACATTTCTGACCATTCATGAAGACGATATCTTAGATCTCCCCGAAGAACCTTCCGCTCAGAAAAAAACGACGGCCATTTTACAAGAATCGATTGCAGCCTTATGAAGGCCCTCCTGCCCAATATCTGGGAGTGGTCGTGGTTCTCGGAAGACAAACAACTCAATTTCAATGGTCATCTACTGACCGTGGGAGAGCATCGTATCTTAGTCGATCCTCCCCCCATGACCGCTGGCGATATCGCCTTTGCTCGGCAAGGCGGTCCTGTCGATTATATTATTGTGACGAATCGAGACCATGAACGGGAGGCCGCTTCACTGCGAGAGGAATTTCGCTGTACCGTCATGGTTCCGGAATTGGATGCGAAGGACATGACGATGACCCCGGATAAAACCTGCAAAGATGGCGAATTGCTTCCGGGAGGAATCTGGGTGATACAACTGGCCCATCAAAAATCTGCTGGCGAAAGCGCGTTGTTTTTAGAGACGGGGAAAGGCATTCTCATTGTGGGGGATGCGATGATTGGGCATCCAGAAGGATCTGTGCGCCTCCTTCCTGCAGAAAAATATGTGGATATTCATCAAACGCATGAGAGCTTGCGTCGCCTCTTGAAATATAACTTTGACAGCCTCGTTGTCGGTGATGGGTCATCCATTGTTCGGGGAGCGAAACCTATTGTTGAACAGATGTTGGCTCAAGCCTAACGTACTGAAATGACATCTGCCTTTTCTCATGTTCCTTGTCACGTGAAATCATGTTGTGAGTGATTGGCTATGGCCTGGTCTCAATCTGCCGATCTCAATTCATTAGGCAATCAACATTTTTCAAAAGGCTTTTACACCGAAGCCTTCCAATGTTATGCCCAGGCACTGGAAGTCGATCGAACGAATGGCGATCAACGGGCGTTGGCGACGACTTTAGGCAATCTGGGGAACATCTGTGCCGTGAGTGGACGCCGCGAACAGGCCCGAGCCTACTATACCGAAGTCCTTGAACTACAAAAAATTCTTGGTGAAGATCGTGGGATTAGCACCACGTTGGCGAACTTAGGCAATTTATCAGCCGATGCTGGTGAATGGGAACGCGCGCGCGCCTACTACCTGGAAGCGTTAGACATCATGAATCGGTTATTGGATTATGCGGGCAAGGCCGTTTTACTCTCGGATTTAGGCCTCGTCGCTCGAGAAACCGGGCAGGAAGCTGAAGCGCTCGACTTTTATCAAGAATCGTTGGTCTTGATGCGTCGAGTGGGAAATGACGCAGGCCAAGCCGATGTGTTTCGCATGATGGCGCGCTTATATCTGAATCAACATCGGATAGACGAAGCGCAATCATGTACATTACTAGCTTGGATGTGG
>JAOUQB010000034.1 GCA_029879555.1 Nitrospirota bacterium
CAATTAAAGGTTGAAACAACTCTAATGAAGGCGATTGGATTCTAAAAATGGCGAAAAAAGGTGTCAACCTTCACATGAGACGCACAAGCCCGTCAAGGCTTGGAGGACGCGTTCATGACAGTCTTGGGTGGTGGCCAAGACGCCATGTAGATTACGAACGTCATTCGTCCCATATTGAATAGGGTTTCCATGAATGTCAGTAAAACATCCACCCGCGCCTCGTAATATGGCTTCTGGAGCACAGGCATCCCAGGATTTCGTGTAGGGCCCTGGTTCCATATACAAATCCGCGCCTCCGTTGGCAATAAACCCGATCTTCAGCCCTACGCTTCCCATGGGGTGTTCCTCTTGAATATTAAGCGTGTGTTTAACCTCCGAGAGCCGTGGCGAACGATGGGATCGAGAAGCGACGAGGGCTAAGGCCGTAGGGTTTTTGACCTGCGTGGCCTTTAACGCATGGCTTGCCCCTTGATGCTCCATCCAAGCCTTGTGGTCAGTAATTCCTGCGAATAATTGGTCTTCTGTTGGTCGATACACCACCCCTAATTGTGATTGGCCATTGAGAGTTAAGCCGATCATGATCGAAAACTCACCATTACGGGCAATAAATTCTTTGGTTCCATCCAAAGGATCGACATACCAAATGCGTCCTGTTAGCTGAGATTCAGTCGGTAGGGGACTTTCTTCAGCAATTATTACATCTTGGGGGAAATAATCGGCTAATCCTTTGACAATAAGGGCATTGGCCAGTTGGTCCGCCTCTGTGACCGGGTCATTGGTTCCTTTATATGAGACGGAAAAATCCTGTTTGTAAATGTTCATGATGATTTCCCCCGCTTTTCTGGCTAGGCTTGAGGCAATCTCGATTTCCTGAGTCCAACTTGTCATGCTCTATTCTCCCGAATGGTTAAAAGAGTTTCCTCACTCGGGCCGATATGAGAGAATGAAGCCGGTAATGTCTGGGGGTAGGGGCACCGTGTTCCCTGTGGGTGTGATGAGATGCTACGTATTGCCGTTTTCATAGTCTTGTTACTCCTTATTCTGCTGGCGGTCTATTTCCCTAGATTTCGCCGCAGTTTAGGGATGACGACCATTCTATTGTTTGGAGCAATTGGGGTCATTATTTGGCAGGATACCCAGGAACGAGAATTGGAATTTGAGCGGATTTCCGCCGAGCAGGTTCAACTTTTACAAATGCAGGTTCGCCCAGGCTTGAATGCTCGATCGTTTGTGGTGGCTGGCCGCCTCCAGAATCTTGCAAAAGACTATACCATACTTTCAATTCAGCTCCAGGCTACCATTAAAGACTGTCATAATGGAGATTGTGAAGTAGTGGGGCAAGAAGAGGTCTCGTTGCCCATAGAGGTTCCTTCCAATCAGTCGAGAGATTTTTCTGTGACCATTCCTTTCTCTGTAATTCCTAAAACCATAGGTGAGTCAGCTTGGGAATACAAAATTGTGAAAATCAGGGCTCGGTAATTTCAGACTCGTGAACGAATTGACAATATTTCCAAGGGCTTTCTATACTTGACCATACTCTTGGGCTTTATCCCTAATGTGTAGGCCCAAAGACTCATCAATTCCTTCTCGAAAAGTCTAAGTTTTTGGGTAGCTGGGTCTTTTTCAGCATTGAGAATTGCTCGCCACCCCATTACCATGGATTGCTTGAATTGAACGGAAGGGTGTTTTGTGCAAATTTCTGAAGAATGGAGACTTTGAGTACGATGACAACAGCATATAAGGTCATGCCCGGCCCCGAACATTTTTTACCCCCTTCCGCGTCGTCAATGGGTATCCGATTGCCCGATCCTGGGCAAGCCCATATTCATGGTGCGATTGTTTCTGAAGAAGAAGCTATGGAACAGGCCGCCAGAGAATTTTTGGCAGCGAAAGTTCCAACGATATTTCCCGGCCCATTGGTGCTGTGGGCATGGAACGAGAAAGCAGCCAAAAAAGCCAAAGCCGTCCGCCATTTGTATGAAACCATTAAGGAATGTGTCGATCCCAAGCTTCAGCAAGCCATGCTCATTCCCATGCCGGACTATCGTCCTAAATATCCCAAAATCAATCCAGAAATTGAAATCAACCCCAATCACCCCAATTTGACCATTTGGCACAATAGAATCGATGCCTGTATGTTTGTGGGAGTGCATTGTCATCAGGCCAATCTCTCGCTCAAGATCATTCGTGGGGGTACAAGCTGTTATACCGTAGCCATGTGTGCCCAAGCTGGGCATGAAGATGCTATGCTCTCGTTTCGGGATGCCACCGCCGAAAAGATAGGGAGACTGGCCGATTGGGTTAAAAAATTGAAGGGAACTGTCCCTCCGCCTGAATAAGACAAACGTTTGTAGTGTATAGTGTTCCCATGGCTTTAATATTTGGATTATCAAATAACAAAATAGAAGAATTGAGCATAATAATAGTAAATCTGCTTTTCACCTGAAGCGCTTACAAGGAGGTCTTGACATGGCCACTCAAGCTTCATTCATAGGACAAAAGAATAAAAAAGATCAGGTATACACTGATCCTTGGAAAATGATGTTTGAAGCCGAAAGAACGCCGTCGTTCTTTACCGGTAGTGAAGTCATTAAAGAAGCGGTACGTCGGGCTTCTTGTGACATGATGGTGGCATATCCCATTACACCTCAAAGCGAAGCCGCCGCTCTATGTGGTGAACTCTTTGCCGAAGGCTACATTGGCGATTATTTCCGAGGCGAGAGTGAGTTTGCCGTGATGTCGCAATGTGCCGGGGCAGCTTTTGGTGGCGCCAGGGTCTTTACCACCACGGCGGGACCCGGGACGATGAGGGCCATGGAAAACTTCCCAATGTGGGCTGGAGCTCGGTTGCCTATTCAGATGATTGTGACTTGCCGAGGCATTAACTCACCCCTTTCCATTCAACCGGACACATTAGAGATTTCCTATCTTATGCAAACTGGAATGCTGGTGTGGCATGCAGAAACGGCGCAAGATTTTTACGACTGGATCCTCATGGGATATATGGTCTCGGAGGAACCTGATGTCCATTTGCCCCTGGCCTTATGCTGCGATGGGTTTTTTGTGACCCATACTAAAGATATGGTTGATCTCACTCCCACAGAAATGTGTCTTCCACCCTATGATCCTTATCGGTCACCTGTTCCGTGTATGGATATGGAATGTCCTCCGGTTCGCATGATGCGGGATCCGTTTGTGATGAAAAGTAACTATATTAGTTATGCCACTCATGCCAGTTGGCAGCAAGAGGTGTGGGCGGCCGTTGAGCGTTCGAGAAAACACACCATTCGTTGGATGAATGGATTGATTGAAACCGAAAATACGGACGCAGACGTAATTGTCGTAGCTTCGGGAACTGCCGTTTCGCAAAGTCGAGAAGCGATTGCCCTCTTGGAAGATGAAGGCGTTAAAGTTGGGCTAGTAAAGGTCAAGACCTTGCGCCCATGGCCAGGCGAAGAAATTAAAGAAGCGACAAAGAATGCAAAGCATATTATTGTTCCAGAGTTCAACGTAACAGGATGGCTCGCTCGTGAAGTTCGTGCGACTATTCCGAATAATGAACGGGTACATGCGGGTCCTCATGTCTGTGGTGGTATGACCATGCCGCCAGAAATTATCTCAGCGGAGATCAAAACCTTGTTAGGGATGAAAGTTCCTGCGATGGCCGGACGAGGCTGACACAATATAAAAAAGCATTCTGTGAGGGCAGATTTCTCTCGAACAGATCACGAATATAAAGGAGAAACATATGAGTAAAGAACGAATAAAGATCGCAGAAGAGTTGTATGACATTATGCCGGCTGAGTACCAAGATTTGGTCAAGCGAGCAACGTACGGGAATGAGCAACGAGGATGGAAAGATATTGGTAACGCCAAGGAATTGATTGAGGAACATTCTCTTTGTGCAGGATGTCCGGAATCAATGGCGTTTCGTTATATCTTGGCTTCTCTGCCTAATCCAGAAGATACGGTGATGGTGGGCTCAACTGGTTGTACGAGTTTGGTCTTCCCACATGTAGCTGTTCATAACATCCATTCCCTGTTTGGTAACCAAAACGCCATTGCTTCAGGGTTAAAGCGAGCCCTGAGTGTACGTTTTCCAGATCGAGTCAAAGATGTGGTGGTCTTGGCTGGAGATGGGGCGACCGTCGACATCGGGCTGGATATGACTCTTCAAGCCTGGTTCCGGCAAGAAAAGTTTACAACCATTTGTTTTGATAATGAGCTCTATGCCAACACTGGTGGACAAGAAAGTGGATTGATGCAAAAAGGGTTTGTCGCGAAAATGGCTCCAGTTGGAAAGTCATTTGAAAAAGTCCGCCTGCCAGAAATCGCGCGTGAGTCAGGTTGCCACTATGTCGTGAATTGTACGGTGAGCAAGCCGAATTTGGTGGAAAAAGTCATTAAAAATGCAATTCATGTGGCTCGTGAGATCGGTCCAACATATTTGCAACTCTATACCCCTTGTATTTTGGAAATTGGCAAAAATAGCATGGAAGGGTTGCAGGAAATGCGGGATTCCGAAAAGCCTTCGGAACGGTTTGCCTACAAAGAGTTTGTCAGTGAACCGGCAAAGGAATTGTTGGCTGAAATGGCCGCAAAGGAAAAGGAACGAAAGGCTGAAGCGAAAAGACAACTGGCTTCCCAAACCGTAACAGTGTAAGAAGCGGGACATGTGAGAGGAGTGATCTCATGATTTTACGTCGAATTAATATCCGAATGTCAGGACTGGGAGGGCAGGGTGCGGTCACTGCGGCCCATGTCATGGCCATGGCTGCCTCCAAAGATGGCAAGTTTGCCATTTCGAATCCATTCTTTGGGGCCGAAAAACGCATGGCGCCAGCTGAGAGCTATTGTCGAATTGGACTGAGAAAAATTTATGATCGTGGCGAATTGGTGTTTCCTGATGTGATTCAAGTGTTCCATCCTCAGGTCATTACGATGGGGAAGAGTTATACGATGCCATTTTATTCAGGAATTAAAGAGGGTGGCCTCGTTATTATTAATACCGATATGCCTCTTTTGTCCGATGAAGATGTCAAGCGTCTTAAAGATATGAACGTCTCAGTCTTTAATATTCCTGGGACAAACATTGCTATGGAAGTTGCTGGAACCGAGTTGGCAACCAATATGACGATGATTGGTTCTGTAGCAGGGATCACCAAATGTGTTTCCATGGATGGGTTGGACTTGGCTTTACAGGAACGATTCGGAAAGAAATTCGTGGCATCTGGTGGAACAGCCACCTTGGACGAAGCGATTAAGAAAAAATTTGCGAAGAAAGAAATGTTATTAAAAAAGAATTTAGATACGGTGAAACGATCCTATGAAATTGCCGCAGAATGGGCGGAGAAAAACAAGGTAGAAGTCATGGTTGGAGAACCTGCTGCGGCGTAATTCTGAGAACCTCAGTGAAGGAAGAAGATAGATGTATAATGTTGCCCTAGTGACAGAAGACAAGTGTGTAGCAAAAAAAGGTTGCCGGCTTTGTATCATGTATTGTCCGGAAGCCAATTGCCTGGATCTCAATCCAGACAAAATGATTGCGGAAGTGAACATTGCACGGTGTAAGGGCTGTGAGTTGTGTAAAGTCGTCTGTGACGCCGCCAAGCATGAAGCGATTGATATGGTGGCCGTGAATTCAGATGGGACCTTAATGGATAAGGCTGGAGAAGCCGCGGAGTTGGGTCAGGCCTATTCAGGGTAAACTCATTTACTTGAAAAGCCCTGCGATGTTTCTCTTAGTAGATGAAGATCGCAGGGCTTTTTTTTCGTCTTGGCCATAGTGATTACTAATAAATTTGCCTGACAGACGTTCATGAGAGGAACGGAATAATGAATGATGATCTTCGTGAACAGATGAACACTCTGGCTAACCAAATGAAGCATTTTCATGCGTCGCTTGAGGTTAAAGCGCGAGATATGGAAATGGCGGGTGGAGATTCGGAGGTGGTTACTAAGCTTATAAACGGAGCCGACGCCATGCGAGACAGCGCCAACATTTATTTATCCTGGGCCAGACATTACGTGAACCTCTCAGAGGGAGGTGCGTCCGAGGCCGATGAGGGTGAAGAGGATTCAGCAGATTTTCAATTTTAACACCAAAAAATATTTCCTCAGTTCTTGAAGAAAACAGGAAGTCCCGCTAAAATCATTACATAGAAAAAACAACTCACCAAATATTCGTTCCTCGGTAGCTCAGTTGGTAGAGCGTTCGGCTGTTAACCGAATGGTCGCAGGTTCGAGTCCTGCCCGGGGAGCCAATTTTGAAAAGAAAGCCCTTTGGCCAATAGGTCAAAGGGCTTTTTGTATATTGGAGGCGGAGTTAGGTCCTCTCAGGTACAGTTCGATTGGACAATTCGCAATAGACGGGCCTTTTCAAGAGAAGATTGCTGGAGATCAAGCGAAAGGGCTTTATAGGCGAGTTCTAGTACCTTAACACCTTGTATTAAGGAATTTTCATTGGCCTGTTGGTGGGCTTGGATTTGTTTCAAGAATCCGCTCAGTTCTGCCCTCCACTCATTCATTTTCCTCAACTATATATAGGGTCATGACTAGTTAAGAGGGTGCTTTCGAAGGACCTTGAGTAATAGATGCTACAGGTTTTGTCCTCGATGATTGAATCGAAATTCACATTCCTTCCCATGCAAGTAGAAGGTACGTTTGTTGATGCCGCGGAAGCGGACGAGACGGGCTTTCGCATAGCCCCAAAACCCTTCAATCCCATTCACATGGGCACGGCCTCGCACAAATTCATCCTGGCTCTGATCGACGCGAAGATGTTTGCCATAGCCCACATCGACCAGGCCATTGTACCCTCGCCACCCATCCGAATAAACCACGCCGTCCAAGGCAACCTTACCCCGAATTATCGCTTGCAGCGTGGCTTTCCGGCAGTTCGGAACCAATTCGGTATACACGTGGCCATTCCGTTGGAAAAGTCCAAAGACGATGGTTTTGCCGTACGCCCCGCGTCCGCGTTTCCCTTTAATACAGTACGCTCCAAAGTAGGATTCATCGACTTCCACTTCGCCGCCGAACGGCGATTGCGTTTCACAAAAATGCGCGATGCGTTCCCGAATCGGCAGCAGATACCGATTCACGGTATTCCGATTCAAGCCCGTCAGAAGAGCCATTTGTGAGGCCGTTCAATCCAGCACTAAATAGCGCACGAGTTGGCGAAATGGCTTGCTCGAAATTTGGGCACGTTTCGCATACCGGTTTTTTCGGGTCATGACAGGAGATTATCCTCATTTCTTTCTCCTTAACTAGTCAGGACCCAAAATCAATATATCCAACAGGCGCACGACAATCCGAGAGCACATGCAGTCGAGAGGTACATTTACAGTACGCGAGACCCGCTGGTATTCATGGGTACCCTGGGGAAGGAGTTTTCGTTCGGGGCGTGGGAACCGATGCAAACCGAGCATTCCTACAAATACACCGAATCAGAAATCGAAGGGTTGGCTGAAAAGAGTGGGTATCAAATTGTAAAACACATGTTTGATGCAAATGCCAATTTCGTGGATTCGATCTGGGAGGTCAAGAAATAGCCCGAATTGGCTCATACCCTCTCCTCTTGCCGGCTGAGGGCCACAAGAATACACAGGAAAGCTATCCTTTTGGCGGTCATGATTGAGCATGGTCTCCGCGACCTCATTGGGTGATCGCATCACCCAGGCTTGTAGGGGCTCTGAGGACTCACCTGAAAGTGGGCAGATCAATACGCCAGTTGTTTTTTTTGAAATATTTTTGCATGATGGAGCTCCAAAGCGTCTTTATGGAACTCACGCCGTAGATGGATCTTGCAAGGTGGGGAAAGATATGACGCGAAATGTCGTTAACTTCAATAGAGCAATTATAAGGAGCGTGTGACGCATGGTTCCTTCTAGAGATGCGCTCAAGCAGGTGCCATTGTTTTCTGATCTGAGTGATCGTGAATTGGGCTTGCTCTCGGCTACGGGGAGGCGTCAAAGGTTCCCACCCAAGAACATCGTGTTTCAAGAAGGGGACACAGGCGAGGTGTTGCTGGTCATTTTGTCGGGGAAGGTCAAAGTGATGTTGTCAGGAAAAGAGGGGCGCGAATTTATTTTGACCATGTTGGGTCCTGGGAGCTTTTTTGGAGAAATGGCCATCTTGGAAGCCGCCCCGCGATCGGCCACCGTGATGACGGTTGAACCGTGTGAATTTTTGCTCCTAGGCCAAAAGGATTTAGTGGGGTTGCTCAAGACCCAACCACTTATTGCCATAAAAATCCTTAAACATCTTTCACAACGTTTGCGCAAAACCAATGAACAAATTCGCAGCCTGGTCATGTTTGATATTTACGGCCGCGTGGGACGATGTCTCCTAAACTTAGCGGAAACACGGGGCGGACGAGCCAATGGCCAATTTTTGGTGCCCAATCGTCCTTCATTTCAAGAACTGGCCAAGATGGTGGGCTGTTCCCGGGAAACGTTAAGCCGAGCCATGAAAGCCCTGAAAGACAATGGCTGTTTAACCGTCACTCGAAATGCAATCTACATCAATAAAGTCTGGGAATAAGAGCCAAAGGTCCGTGAGGGGAATCACGAGAAAAAAGTGACGTAGGTCACTGACAGTGTCCAAGGCTCTGATGTATAGTCCGATCGACAAAAGATTCCAGTAAACACACTCAGGGAAGGCTGTGAATGTTTTGATCACGGGGATGTTTTGAATCCCAAGACTCAACGGATATCTTCCGTTCACTCTCCATCTCCCTTTTCCAACACCAAAAATTAGCGGTATTCAACGATTCAGGACCGTTCTCCTCAATGGTGTTGATGTGGGGTGGGAGAATGGAAGAAAAGGCCTGAGACAAATTCGTATCCATCGCAGATGGAATTGAATGAGAGGGCCGGAAACCACATGAATATCTTCCGAATAACGGACTATTGTAAAAGGCCTCAATCATGAAAATACGTGTATTGGGATCGCATGGTTCTGATTTACTGATACAAGGGCCGAACGGTTCAACCATCTGCCGGAGTGTCGGGTTTCTCGTCAATGATGAACTCATGGTTGATGCCGGGACACTCGCTTCGGGGCTCACGTTAGAAGAGCAAATACGGGTCAAACATATCCTGCTTTCCCATTTGCACTTAGACCATATTAAGGGCATCCCACCTTTGGTGGATAATCTCTCTGGGTTGGTGGACCATCAAGTAGTGGTGGCCAGTTTGTCATCCGTGGTGGCGGGTCTGCAAAAACATGTGTTCAATGACATGGTCTTCCCGAACTTTTTCGATCTTCAAGGCCCGCGGCATTCTATCTTGCGTGCCCGGGGCCTGGAGGCCAAAAAGGAAGTCTCCCTATCGGGAGGTATCAGTATTACGCCGATCCCGGTTAACCACACCGTTGAAACGGTGGGCTTTGTCATTCGAGATGATTCAGCGGCTTGGATTTATAGCGGGGATACGCATCACACTGAAGAAATTTGGCAGGTGGCCGCACGCACACCGAATCTCAAAGGAGTATTTATTGAAGTGTCCTTTCCTGATTCAATGATGGATATTGCCATTCAAAGCAAACATCTCACCCCAACACTTCTCGCGCAGGAATTTCGAAAGATTGGCAAACCCGATCTCCCGCTCTTTGTCTACCACATGAAGCCCACCGTCCGTGACCAAATCATGCAAGAAATCGCGCAACTCGAGATTCCCCACGTCACCATCCTCCAAGAAGGCCAAACGCTCGAAATTTAGCAATCGATTTTTCTCACACTGGTCCGTTGTCATGTTGAGCGAAGGCGAAACATCTCGCGAAGTCAATGGTCGGGAGGGTAAGCCACAGTCCGCTTCTTGAAGGCGGTCTTCCCTGCCGGGGAGTGTTGAAGAATACAGATCTCCAAGGGCAAAAACGCCCAGGAAAATCTTGAATGTCAGAGGCTTCGCGTCGGTTCAAAAAAGTCCGTCCAGCAAGGCCACAGCCATTTTTGCGCGCGGAACGTACCCGCAGTACGTGAGTACGGCAAAAGGGCGACCTGCCTGCGCGAAGCCGCTCCGGCGAAGGCAGGGAACGCCGCTGGCGGCTTTTTTCAACAGACCTTGCCGCTGAAACGAAGTAAACCCTCGGAGGTCCCCCTTTGCCAAATGGGGTAGGGGGATTAGAAATGCAGACGATCCATTGAACGCCCGACGACTTCCCTTTGGGGCGAGAATGGCATCGAAGTAATAAATAAGGTTCCTGACACCTTTTTTGTGGATGTCAGGCATTCGTAGGCGTGAGCCAGGCCTATTGTTTGGCGTCTGCAAGAATGCCCTTCATATTGAAGGGCCCGACATCTTCGCTTTCTTCTCCTTCAATTAAAGCCTGCCGCAAGGCCTGTAACTTTAATTCCTGATAATCCTTCGCAGAAAGCAGGACCCCTGCGGCTTTGCCATGACGGGTAATAGCGACCGGTTCACCCTGGGCATGCATCAGTAATGCACCAAAATGGCTTTGGGCATCGGTTGCGGTGACAGTTTTCATAAACTGCCTCTCTATGGATTAGGGAAAATGTCAATTCTCGGTAATTTATCTATTCTATAAATTTTTGAAAAGAAAAGGGCATGATCCGAGACGTCGGTTCTTGTTGCCAAACCTGACCTCCCCAACAGTACCTTCCTCCAAAAAGGTCTTGAGCTCACCCTCTCACGGTTGATCTCTGAGGGCGATCCTCGCTCTCCCTTCCCCAACAAAAAACATACGCGGTGTATCTGTTTGGATAACCGAGGGATGGCCGAGGCCAATATTCCGGATTCGTGTCCATAAGCCCTCATAATTTAAAAAGTTTTCAGGCATGAGGGGGTAGAAGCCGTTCAGAAAAACTCCACACTCATGCAGCAGGGGAGAGACAAGGGCTCACCACATACCAGGAAAACCCATGAAATGAAGTACATGGGCCCACAAGAATTTAGCCTCTAACACGCTGAAAAAAAAGGAAAATTTTTCCGAAAACCGCCGCACTACACATAATGTATCTAATCAGATAACACAATGTATCTAAACGGATAACATATTGCCGAATACCAGGCCGTCGGCGCAGGAAGGTGGCGAGGGAAACCATCCGAAAATACCTGTCAGAATGAGGCATTGGAAGACGAATGAATAGAAGGTAGGCAAAAATGGCCCAATGGCATCAAGGTTGCTTTATCCACAGGAAAGCGTGATGAACCAGACATCAATCATGAGAACTTTCGCACAAAATGAAGTTAAGGAACGAAATAGGGAGGGCAACCAGGCATCAGATCACGCAGTCATAAGGATGGAAGAGACGCAACCATCAACGAATTAGGCAAAGACGTGGCTCGCGAATGAACCTCGCCGCACAAGGCGTCGTTCCAAGAAGCCACCAAAAACCAATAGCCAACAAAAGGTGCGGAGTCTATGGTGCGGGAACAGTTGAACAGGCCAACCCAACGAACCAAAAATATTCACGCGGCGGTGCCATGCCGATGGCATGGTAGATCCTTTCTCACATGGAACGTGGCGCGATGGCACGGGACTGGTGGATTTCAGGGAAATGAAAGGAACAATCAGTCATGCGTCCAGCCACGATGAATCTCAATCGACAGGTCATCAGATTATGCAAAGGCATTTTGAAGGCTTGGGAACAATGGGTCGAGGATGTCGGGCATGAGGAAGTGGGGGATCACGCCAGGAATACATGCAAATCCCCAAAAGACAAAGAGGAGTCCAATCATATGACCATAAGAATGTAGCGTCAGCACACACCGCACGCATCCACGCCTCGTATCATTCGATACCTCGTAGGATACCGCCTCCGACCTGGAACCAGGATAGGCCAACATTCCGTCTAGGAGGCGGGGATTTTCAAAAACGGCATCTTCCCATTCCCCATTCTTCTGCCCCGTCGGCATAGACAAGAATATAGCCGAGAGCCTCCCATCGTTCCAGACACCTTATAAGCGTATCCAAGGCTCCCTCGGGTCCTCAACCATCCGACAAAAGGATGAGCCCGATGGAGAGGATCTCAACCATACCGGCTGAAAAGGAAGAGGGTGCGGAATGCAAAATTTTTGGAACAGAGTCGACAAAAAAACTCACGTGGGTCCGACCGCCTCTCAAGCCACCGTTCGCAAAAGAAGACAACCAGCCAGGAGCGTGGGAAGGCGGGCAGGGAGTAAGGCCAAGTCCCTACTCGTGTTGGGAGCTGTTATCGCTTCTATGATCATGCAGGCCCCGGCCGGATATTCTCAAAAACCCACCCTAGCCTCCTTCCCCTCGACACCCGAGAACCAAGCGGCCACCAACCCATTGGGCAGAAACCTAGAGCAAGCCAGTCAACACAGAGCAAGCATGAAATCAAGCGTCCCACTTCTGAGCTCTGGGCAAAAGGGAATTCCCCCCTCACCTCGCATCAAAAACCTGGCTCGCCTGCCCTTGAGTTTTGAAGCCAATAAGGGCCAGGTGGATGAACGGGTGAAATATCTCGCACGAGGCAAAGGCTACACCCTCTTCCTCACCGAGACCGAAGCGGTCTTATCGCAGCGCAGCGCAGGGAGTGAAAAGTTAGAAGTGAAAAGTGAAATGGAAAAACTTACA
>JAOUQB010000363.1 GCA_029879555.1 Nitrospirota bacterium
GGCGCAGAACACAAATTTAGCCAGGCCGTAGAATTGCTTGCCGAGGAATTTTCTCTCTCAACAAAGGAACGAAACGAACTCCTTCCTAGTGGTAGTCAAGCGGTGTTCAATAATCGTGTAGGTTGGGCCCGTTCCTACTTGAAGCAAGCCGGCCTTCTTTCTTCACCGAAACGCGGGTTTTTCACAATCACACCAAAAGGGACCGCCCTGCTCGCGAAAAATCCAGAAAGAGTAGATATATCAATCTTAGAGCAATATCCAGAGTTCCTGGAGTTTCGAAATCGTAAAAAAGACAAGGGAGAAAACGAAAAACCAGAAGAAACTTCCGCCGTATCGGCTTCAAGCCAGACTCCAGAGGATGCCCTTGCATCTGCATACAGCACACTCCGCAAAGACCTTGAATCAGAAATACTGAGTTCTGTTAAAGAAGCATCTCCTTCATTTTTTGAACGCCTGGTTGTCGATTTGCTTGTCAGGATGGGGTACGGAGGCAACAGACAGGATGCAGGCAAAGCGTTAGGAAAGAGCGGAGATGGTGGAATTGATGGAATTATAAATGAAGACCGCCTCGGTCTTGACGTCATTTTCATTCAGGCCAAACGATGGGAAGGTACGGTCGGTCGACCAGAAATACAGAAGTTTGCGGGTGCCTTGCAGGGGCAACGTGCGCGAAAAGGCGTGTTTATCACCACATCATCATTTACTAAAGAAGCCCAAGAGTATGCCTCGTTAATTGAATCAAAAATCATTTTGATAGATGGCGATCATCTTTCAAGGCTCATGGCAGAGCACAACGTAGGGGTCTCTACTGTGGGGCAGTATGAAGTAAAGAAGCTGGACTCAGATTATTTCAATGAAGAATAAATGCATAACGCGTCAATTCAAGACGGATAGCCCTCGGCTAAACCTATTCCAAATAATTCCCAACGCCTTTTTGGCTTTGGGTCATGTCAGTCCAGTAAAACCTGCCGCCCCACATGGAATTCCTTGAAGCCGCTTTCCTCCCATTATTCGACGCCTGCTGTCTGGCCCTCTGGAGGGATGCTCTTAAAAATTGCCGGGCCTTGTTTGAGGGTAGCGAGTTAGGCCCGTCTTCCTAAATCCTTAGCGTCCGTCCAATCTAATCTGGCCAGACTGGGCGTCAATGGTTTTGGGCCCTTTTGCCGAAATAAAAGGGCCTCGGCTGCCGGGCCGAAACCCGGCAATTCCAAAAAACAATTAAACACTTTGCTAGTGACTTAGCAGCTCCATAAGCCTTGACCCTCACCCCAACCCTCTCCCTGGAAGGGCGAGGGAGTTCGGAATCATCATAATCTAAACTTACGGGGTAGAGGTGTCGGCGCGACTGAGGGCCCGCATGAGGATGGGGTCTTGATAGGCTACTTCGCTGAGAGCATCCAAGAGATGAATTTCTTTTTCCTTAGCTAAGGCTTTCGCCATTTTATATTGCCGCACATTAAAGCGCGCCACAGATGGTTGCCCATTAATAATCTGACAGGCCAAGACGCCACGATCTTTGAGCTCCAACGTCCCGCCATGATCCAATAAGGTACGAGCTTCGTCCACAGTCGTTCCGTGCAATTCCGCAAAATCTTCTAAGCCGCTGGTTTCTATAAGGCGTCCGTCCGGCATGACACATTTCCGTTTAAAATGCGGCGACCAATCTTTCCGAAAATCGATATATTGAATATCGCCACCAGCCGCAACCGTCGATTCAAGCGTGGCATAATCTAGCCCTAGGTTCGGTTTCTTCAGGCGATCTTGTAATTCTTGCGGCAGGCCACGATAAAACACGCGCTCCATGCCCTCTTCCAGGGTTAACCCATAACTCTGCCGTAGACGTTCAGCCGCAGCATATTGTTCGACATCCATGATCCAAGTCTGAGTAGGTTCTTTCCCGGCTGCATCTACCTTGGAGACAAATGCTCCTTTGGTGACCAACAGACCCTCCTGCGGATAGAGGTAGACCCCTCCTTCTGTGAGAAGACGCTCGATGGTGTCTTTTGGAATGGCATAACTTTCGGAAAGAACTTGGGCACGCATGGCAAAGTTATCCGTCCCGGTCATCGCACAGACCATGACGTTCCCTGGCGGATCGTGGTCGGTATAATTTTCTAGGATGTTATATAAGACCGGTGGTTTTTCTTTTTTGACCGGTCGCTTTTTGACTTTGTACATCGCCCTTGCTCCTTGTAACTCATTCAGATTAAAAAAAATTTAAACCCATGCTGTTGTCTCCTTGCGATTCCGAAAGTCATAATGGTAGAAGACAACTCTGATTTCTCAACGATTTCGATCTGCCATCAATTAAATTTTTTTATCTCATGCCCAAAGACGCCCTCATTCAAGCTTTCCATGCTCTCGAAGCCTTTAAGTGGAATGACCAAGAGGGCTTTCGATTAGCTTCCGGAAAGACCAGCCCCTATTATGTGGACTGCCGTATTGTATTGGCTCACCCCTACTCGCGTCACCTTGTGGCGCAATTAGCCTTTGATCTTCTTAAAACGCAGGAATTTCAGTTAATTGGCGGATTAGAAATTGGGGCGATCCCCCTGGCCACCAGCATCTCCGATTTTGCGTTTTCTGCCAACCCCAAGCAAGAGTGGCGCACATTCGTGGTCCGCAAGCAGCCAAAAGATCATGGCTTAGGTAAATTAATTGAGGGCACATTTGAGCAAGGGGAAAAGGCTGTCGTCGTTGACGATGTGCTGACCACTGGAGGTTCACTTCTGAAAGCCACTGATGCAGCCCGCAACCAAGGACTACAGGTCAGCCATGCATTCGTCATTGTTGATCGATCTGAAACTGACCGACACGACCACCTCACCCAACATGGTTTGGACTTGTTCTCTCTTCTCACCTTAGATGATTTAAAGCGAACAGTACCTTCCTCCCCGTAAACTCAACTATGCCACGGTGGGCCCATGCTCCTACCACATAGAAGCTTGACCACATCTTTTGGTGGGGCATACAATTTTCTATGTCACCCTTACAAATTATCGTCCTTTCCCACACAAGATCACAGGCTTTTCGATCTCAAGAAGGAGTCCAATAATGAAACGAATAGCGCTTACGGGTTTTCTTATGCTTTTGGTATTGGCTTTCGCCGCAAGCCACACACAAGCCGAGCCCTACCTTCTTACCGTCCAGCAACTGAAAGCCAGCATGGACAAAGCCAGCCAACCAAGCCAAAAAGGGTTTATTTTAATTGACGTTCGCTCTCCTGAAGAACATCAAGGCGGGTTTATTCCTGGCACCGATTTCAATATTGATTTCCGGGAAATCCAGAATCGCCACCAGGAAGTCCATGCTGAACTGGACAGCCACGTGGTGGTCTATTGCCAATCCGGCCATCGCAGCAATATCGCCGCAGAAACACTGATGAGTTTAGGGTATAAAAATGTCTACAATGTGGAAGGCAGCATGAACGCCTGGGAAGAAGCCCATTACCCTATCGAGCAGGCCCGATAAGTCGGTTCAGAGTTTGGTCTCTTGCGGTACCGGTGGTTCTTGGACCGTGGAAAAAATCTCATCAAATTCGTGATGCATCTCTCGAAACGCTTCCAATAAACTCGGGTCAAAATGGGTCGGCTTGGTCCGGTCATTCCCATTGAGCATAATGTCCAGTGTTTT
>JAOUQB010000364.1 GCA_029879555.1 Nitrospirota bacterium
GGAGATTCGCCCCCGTCACGTACCGAGCGTCATCAGAGAGAAAATACCGCACAGCCTGAACGGCATCTTGGACTCCGCCGATATACCCGGCTGGAATTTTTTTGGTCATCCCTTCCAACTCCTCAGGTGGCGCACTTCCCGAATCTACAAACCCGGGGGAAATGGCATTGACCGTAATGCCATGGGGGGCCAGTAATTTGGCCAAGGTTCGTGTGAGGATAAGAACCCCGGCTTTGGCTATATAATGGGCAGTGACATGAGTTTGGGCTTCCATCTTGTCCGCATTCGCCATGCCAAACGAAATGATTCGTCCATACTTTCTGGCTTGCATCCCTGGGGCCACGGCCTTGGCCAGATAAAACACCGGGTCAAGATTATTCGTGAACATTTCTGACCAGCCTTCAGGCGATTCTTCGAATAGAGGCACCCGATGGTACGGCCCCGCGCCGTTAATGAGGGCGTCAATCCGGCCAAATGTTTTTTCAACCTTTTGAACAAGAGCCACGGATTCCTGAGGTTTTGACACGTCGCATTGGATGGCCACGGCTTTTCCCCCTTGCCCCTCAATTGTTTGCGTCACTTCCTTGGCTTCTTGCTGGCTCGTGCGATAGCAGATCGCGACGACCCAGCCTTCTTTGGCTAAATCCAAAGCAATGCCACGTCCAATGCCTCGGGCTCCTCCGGTAATCAACGCCACGCGTTCAGACATATTTGCTCCTTTGGCTTTCCCAAATACACCTAATAGAACGACGAAAGCCTTTACCCTCACCCCAACCCTCTCCCTGAGAGGGCGAGGGAGTTTGAGAATATTTTATTTCAAAATACAAGCAAAACAGATAGCACCAAGACACATTCTTTACTGACGGGTCGAGAGGCGTTTTTCTAATTCTTGTAATACGTTTTTGGTCCGGACGGAAAAGGTTTGACTCTTCAGATATTTGGATTCTTGAATAAAGACCTGTAGATCTTCAATCGTATCCAGATCTCGGAGCATGGGTAACATTTTCACAGAGAGCCCCAGCGCTTGCGCTTTTTCTTGGGTGAGAGAACACACGGTCTCCGTCGACCAGGGAATACCTGCAAAGAGTTCAGGCACCGGCGATCGAAGTCCGATGAGATAATACCCGCCATCGACAGTGGGGCCTAAGACCAGATCATGGTCGTGGAGGCTCTTGCAGGCGGTCGTCATAAGCGGAGCGGTGATGCCGGGAATATCCGTTCCAATGATGATGGCGGACTGATACGGTGACCCGAGCGCAGACTGAAAAGCGTGAGACATACGCACGCCGAGATCCTCGCCCACTTGCTCCCAAATGGGAATCTTAAACCTGGTCTTCATGGCCCCAAAGAAGGGATGGTCTGGAGTTGGGGCACCTGCCAATATTCGATCACATCCTTGGAGCGATTGGCATCGTTCGAGGAGATCCAACACGAGACTTCCATGCAAACTGGCAGCCTCATCCGGTGTGAGTGGGGGGCACAGCCGCGTTTTGACCTGTCCCACCACGGGTGCCTTGGCAAAGACGATGAGAGCCGTGGAAGCGGGTGGACGGACCCCACGGTTGTGGCCTTGTCCTCGTGGAGAAGAACCAATTCGTCTGGCTTTGGCAGGGTTACCGGACATGGGCGTAATACCGGTGAAGGCGCTGTGGATCCCAACCCATCCAATACAACAATCGTAAGACCCACATCTGTACAATCGTTCTAAGAGGACCCTTCTGTTCCCACCGTCGAAACGATGTGGTCACGGTTTCTCGTAACGCCACGATAGAGCCCTTTCGTTTCAACCGTCGACTGAATTCCAGATCTTCCATCAGCGGGATGTCGGCAAAGCCTCCCATGGATTCAAAAACGGCCCGACGCACAAACATGGCTTGGTCACCCGTGCAGATGCCAGAAAGTCGTGAGCGAACATTCATCATACGGCTGATCATCCACGCATAGCCTTCATCTTGCGGAAACCGCACATCAAATCGTCCCCCAACATGTTGAGGATGAGACAGAGCCTGCTCAATGATATGTCTTGCATTGTGCGGCAACTGCGTATCGGCATGCAAAAAAAGGAGAATGTCGGCAGTCGCTTGTGCAGCCCCCGCATTCATTTGTGCGGCACGACCGTTCGGCCCTGCAAAAATTCGAGTTGACTGGTGAGAGGAACTTTCCACAATGGCCTGTGCGACCTCCATCGTTCGATCATCGCTCTTCCCATCGACCAGGATGATTTCTTCAAACTCCAGGGATAAAAGCCATTGAAGCAGAGAGGGCAGGCCATCCTCTTCATTCAGAACCGGAATGATGACAGCCATGCTCATTCAGGAGAATTACCAGAAAGATAGGAATGCCCGAAAAGGGAGTGGAGGCGTTTATGAGCTAGGTGATTTCTTTGGGGTTTGAAACATGAAAAAAACGACCATGCCGACCGTCCCCCAATAAATGGCGTATTTATGCCAAAACAAAACCTCCCCGAAACTCATGAATGCCATGGCACACAGGAGTGAGAGCCCAATCACGGTATACCGAATAATGGGCGTATCCACCGAAGAATAGGCCCACAGAGCCATCCCTGAAAAATAGATGATCATGGGGAATATGCTAATTTCGGCGCCGGTATTCACAGAAAGAAACACTTGCAAAAAGCCAATAAACACCATGGCCGAGCCGACCATGCGCATGGCGACCTGCATTTGCCGATTTTCCTGCGCTTCCACCTCTTCCTCTCGAACCGGTGGAGGGGCAGGGGACTTCGGAACGACGGGATCTTCGGATGGGGGTTGTTCGACGTCGGTGCTCATAATTACCACTTAAAATGTTTGCTTAAGGTCAGGCCTTGCTGCGAGTAGGACGATCCCATCGACGAACCATAGAGTTGGGTGGGAATGGCTTGCATGTGTTCATACATCACTTTGAAAAATGTTTGCCCGTCTTGAATCCGAAAGGGGACATCGTGTGGTCGCACTTCTAACACCACTTGCGTGCCTTTGCGCGTGGGGTTGGCATAGCCAAACCCAGGATCGAAGAATCCCGCATAATGCGTGCGCAATTCTCCACAAGCGGCTTCATAGGCCACCATTTCCGCCGAATAGCCTGGCGGCACCTGAATCCGTTCTTTGGATGCGAGTATATAAAATTCCTCAGGTTCCAATAGCATGGTGGCAGTCCCATTGCGATAGAGGGGTTCCCAATAATCGGCGGCAGCATAATGGCCGATCTTACTCAGATCGATGATGTGACTATTTTTTTTGGCTCGATATCCGACGATCGGCTGACCCTCGTCAGCATTGCCGCGTAAGTCCACTCGAAGAAACAAGCCATTATCTACACGTAAGTCCTTGACCGGCAACGGTCGGTCGGATTGTCCATCCTCGCCATTATGACAGAGCAAGGGAGTCTTCCGATGAACGGCCCGTAGGGAGGTATCTGAAACGAGCGGCTTCCCTGACATGAGACGCAATTGATTCAAGGCCAATCCCGCGTGGACGCGAATGGTAAAGGACCTTGGAACAATTTCCAAAAATAATGGCCCCTGATACCCCGCCCGGACCTCATCAAATCCCACATGAAGATCCGTCACGACGCGTGTAAAGATATCTAACCGGCCAGTAGAACTTTTCGGATTCGTCC
>JAOUQB010000365.1 GCA_029879555.1 Nitrospirota bacterium
TGATAATGCAACAGGAGTTGATCTCCCACTTTGATGGCTTGGCGTAACTCGGCTTCCAGTTTCAACCGTTCATAACTTTTGGCATTGAGATCGCGGGAATAAAACTCAAAGCTTCCTTTGTCTGTGGTGCTGACTTGGGCACTGGCTCCCACGGCACATTGGACCAATGTGGTGACATCCTGAGCATCGTCCGGATACGTGGCAATGCCGATACTCGGTGAGATGTTGACCGGGGTGTGGTCTGCGTCAAACGGGGGTTCCATAATTCCGATGATGCGAGCAGCAATGGACCTCGCATTCTCCGGATTGGAGACGCGAGGGCACACGAGGGTGAATTCATCGCCGCTCACTCGAAACAAGCAGGTCAGGTCGTCATCCGGTTCGATCGCATGTCCAATCACATCCGATCCCCGGATACACGACTGAATGCGCTCGGCAATTTGTTTGATCACCTGGTCCCCAATCTGTGGCCCCAAGACGGTGTAGACGCGTTTAAATTGTTGAAGGGTGATATGCAGGATGACAAGACTTTGGCTGTGGCGCTGAGCCTGTTGGAGGAACCAGCCTAACCGATCCAGGAATAAATTGCGGTTGGGTAATTGTGTTAAGGCATCATAGTAGGCCAATTGATTTTGATACGCCTTGGCCGCCAGGGTGTTGCGCACACGTAAGGTCAATTCACTGGGATCCACCGGCTTGGCCAGGAAATCGGTGGCTCCGTAATCCAGGGCTTTGAGTTTGGTCTCAGCATCCGAAGACGACGTCAGGATGATGACCGGGAGATGGGCTAGTTGTGGATGAGCTCTCACGTGGTTGAGGATGTCGAACCCCCCTACTTCAGGCATCATCAAATCAAGCAGCAGAATATCAGGCCGAAACTCCTCAATTCGTGCCATGGCTTCCGAGGAATGCTCCACGAGGACAAAGCGTTGGTATCCGGCTTCCTCCAGAAACGCTTGCATCACGTCCAAGGTGGTGCCCTCATCATCAACCATCATGATGGTCGCTTGGGTGAATGAGGAGGAATCGCTTCTCAATTCATTGGGCATGTGATGCCCAACCATGACCGCTCCATCTCGAAGTAAGTCTTGGGAGGGCGGGACAATGTGCTCGGGTTTCACGTTGAAGTGACTCATCCTATTACAAGGGGCCTATCTGATTGTTTGTCAATCGGTACAACAGAACGATCCAATCCGGTTATGGCCAGCGACGTGCTGCCAGGCGATCTCAAACAGCATATGGGTGTGTGTATGAACATTCCTCTGCTCTTTTGTCGGTTATTCGCCATTCATTCCTAAGGGAAGATCGTGCGAAAGCGGAGATACCTAGTAAGTGGGAAAAATTTTCCCTATTGAAGCTGTGAGTGCTGGAGCGCAGAGACACGGTGATTGAAGTCAGGAATTCGTTCGGCGAGTCCATGGATGATTCCCAGGTGGCGCTCGATGGCTGGGAAATCTCCTGATTTGGCTGACAATTCCAATTCCTTGGCCGGTTCCCCAAAGACATCGAAGCCAACCGTGCCGCCGGCCCCTTTCAGCCAATGGGCCAATTGACCTAAGGCTTCTAAATCTCGGGCGCAGAACGCTTCATCCATAGCTGGTAATTGTTGTTCCAAGCGACCGACAAAGCGGCTAATCACCTTGGCAAATTTGGGATGGTCATGACCAAGTCTAGAGGTAATGGGTTCGCGATCTTCTCGCGGAGATGAAGGTGCGTGGGGTACCGGGACCCTCGTGGAATCTGCCGAGGCTTCTTCTATAGGACTCGCATGAAGAAGTGCAGCTAATTTGGAAAGGAAAAAGTCCAAGTTAATAGGCTTGGCCACACAGTCGGTGTATCCGGCCGTGGCAAGTTCGTCCTCGAACCCTTTGATGGCGTTAGCCGTCAAGGCAATGATTGGCGTCTGGAGCCCGCGGCTTCGGAGTTCCTTTGTGGCGGCGAGACCATCCATCTTGGGCATCTGGACATCCATGAGAATCAAGTCGTAGGGGGTGGCCGTGGCCATGTCAACAGCCATCAGGCCGTCCTCTGCTTCATCGAGGGCGAACCCGTATTCTTCCAAGACCGCTCTCACGAATTCTCGATTCTCTGGACCATCATCGACCACTAAGATGTGGGATTTCGGAAAGATCCACCGGGTGGATTCTTGTATAAGAGGAGCATCAAGCACAGCCATTGCATCCTCGGGAGTAATCCAGGCCACACCGTCAGCGCGACCGCCGTCGAGCGTCACCATAAATTTGCTGCCTTTTCCAGGTTGACTCTGGACCGTGATGTCGCCGCCCATTGCACGTGCAAATTTGCGACTGATGGATAGGCCCAGGCCCGTTCCTCCGAATTTTCGAGTGGTCGAGGCATCGGCCTGCACAAAATCTTCAAAGATGCGGCCGAGGGCTGCCTCATTCATTCCAATTCCAGTGTCAGAGATATCTATATGAAATTGAATATCGTCTTGGGAGACTCGTTCAGCATAGGCCGTCACGGTGACACTGCCTTGCTCGGTGAATTTGATGGCGTTCCCAAGAAGGTTGGTGACGATCTGTCGTATTTTCCCAGGGTCGTTGGTGATGGTTTCAGGGACAGGGTCTTGCACCTGAAGATCCAGGCTAATGCCCTTCTTCCCGGCTTGGAATCCAAGAATTTTCACAACCTCCAGGATCACGGAATAGGGATTGAAGGGGATTCGTTCGATATCGAGACGGCCGGATTCCACTTTAGACAGGTCAAGAACATCATTAATGAGTTCCAAGAGATGCGTACCACTGGATTGGATAATTTCCAAGTGATTGCGGGTGACCTTTGGATCGCGTCCGAAATCCTGCTTGAGCAATTCTGTGAATCCTAAAATGGCGTTCATCGGGGTGCGGATCTCATGACTCATATTCGCGAGAAACACACTCTTGGCTTGATTAGCCGCTTCGGCAGCTTCTTTCGCGCTCAGTAATTCGATTTCGGCTTCTTCTAATTGGGTGACGTCATCAAAACTAACCAAGACGCCAACATGTTTGGCCCCACTCCCAAGGATAGGGGAACAGTTGATCATGAAAGTGAGTCGAGTGTCCTCGGAAATATTCAAACGGATTCGTTGGTGTTTTTGGGCCTCCCCTGACATCAAAGCCACATGCCAGGGGTACTGCCCGGCTTCGATCGATTCACCTCCAGGTCCAGACCACTGAAAATCTTTCACCTGTCGACCCAACAGGGCCTCGGGAGTGGTGGCCAATATCATGGCAAAGGCCTGATTAGCGAGCAGGATTTGCTCTTTGTTGTCGAGCACCAACAGGCCTTCGGCCATCGTATCCAAGGCCGATCGCACTCGTTCAGGTACGGCTTGTGAAGGATCGAGCTGTTTCAACATTTTCCCCAAATACAGATAAAACCCCAAGAAGCACAAAAGCGCGACGAAAAGGAGGAGTTGCGTATGTTGGCCCGTGACCATAGCCAACCAACCCTCATCGACTAACGGGGTAAATCGCAGTTCGACTCGACCCCATTTAGTCTCGCCCTCCCAAATCGACACGGCCAACTGAGTATTGGTCGAGACATCAGATTCATCGTCGATCCAAAAATCTTCATGGTCACCAATCGTCACGAGACGTTGGCCGGATTCCGT
>JAOUQB010000366.1 GCA_029879555.1 Nitrospirota bacterium
CCACGGCTTGCTCCAATAGTGCTGTTCCTGCGTCATCTAATTGGCAATATTTTTTGACTAACCGTGGTTTGAGTTGGGCGTTATTTAACGTTTTTTCCTTGTGGTACCGCCTCACCTGTTGTTGCCGTGCCCGAATGACACGTTGGCGAATATGATCGGAGCTTTCGCTGGGCGTCGTTCCTGATAGTTCTTTGACCGGGACCGCCGGCACTTCGATGTGGATATCCAAGCGATCGAGGAGGGGGCCCGATAGGCGGCTTCGATAGCGCCGAATTTGATGGGGGGAACAGACACATTCATGCGTGGGATCACCGGAATAACCACAGGGACAGGGGTTCATGGCCACCACCAACATGAGTTTGGCTGGATAGGTCAAGCTGGCTTGCACACGGGTGAGTGTGACCGTGCCATTTTCCAATGGTTGTCGTAAGCTGTCCAGTAAGACACGCTTAAATTCTAAGGCTTCATCCAGAAATAAGACACCATGATGCGCCAGGGACACCTCTCCTGGTCGTGGAATGGAGCCGCCGCCGACTAACCCGGCTTCGGATATCGTATGGTGTGGGGCTCGAAAGGGACGGGTGGTAAGGAGGGGTGACGTGGTCGGCAAGCTTCCAGCGACACTATGGACCTGGCTGGCTTCCAAACATTCCTGAAAACTCATGGGCGGCAGAATGCCGGTGAGCCGTTGGGCTAACATGGTTTTCCCTGACCCCGGTGGGCCGACCATTAAGAGATTATGCCCGCCAGCGGCGGCGACTTCGAGTGCGCGCTTGGCTTGGAATTGGCCCACAACATCGGCAAAGTCTTCATCGATACTCGGGCCTTGTGGTTGGAATGTTTCCGGGTCGGAGGTCACTGGTGTTAACGAAAGAGATCCCTGCAGAAATTCCACGACTTGTGGGAGTGTATGAACTCCATAAATCGTGGCGTGGTCGACCACACTGGCTTGTAATGCATTATCGTGCGGAAGCATGAGGGCTTGTGGGGCATGGGTCGCCATGGCCATGGAAAGGGCCCCTGGGACTTCTTTGATTCGTCCATCTAAGGCTAACTCCCCCACGAATAAATACGGCGCGACACATTCTTGCGTGAGCACGCCTTCGGCGATCAGGATGCCGATGGCAATGCCCAGTTCCAGGCCTGCCCCTTCTTTTTTGATCCCAGCTGGCGCGAGATTGACGGTGATTTTTTTTGGGGGAAATCGAAATCCCGTATTTTTTAACGCGGACCGGACGCGATCCCGGCTTTCACGCACAGTGGCATCGGGCAGTCCCACAATGGAAAATTGTGGAAGTCCCCCACCCAAGTCGACTTCAATTTCGATAGGATTGGCCTCTAACCCCACTAGCCCTAGGCTATGGACTTTGGCTAACACGTGTGGCTGGGTTTGTGAAACATGTGACGTCCTCTCGAAATTTTTTTCTAATTATAGGAGATGTGAGGAAGGGGAACAACGCAATGGGGATTTTCGGATCATAGGTAGGGGGACCTTGATCTTGAAGATGTGTTGTCGCTCTCGCCTAACTGCCAATGAGGTGATGAGGGACGTATGAAAGATTATGGTGCTGTGGGCAGAGGTGAGGTGGTGACGGGGGGGGCGTCAAGGGATTGGAGGAGTTCTTCAATTTCTTGGTCAGTCTGGTCTTGTGGAATTTTTTCGGTTAAGGGCGCCGATGCTGTGGGTACGTTTTTTTGGCTTATAGGTGTTTGAGGTTGATCTTGTGGGGGAGATTCTGGATCTGGTGCTACTTGGGGCATGTGTGGGGTTGGAGCAGGGGAGATGGCTGGGACTGTTGGTTTAATTTCAGTAGGCTGTTTTTCTAACGGGAGTGGTGCTTGGCTTGAAGCCGATGTCTTCAGGGTCGGGACAACAGGCGCTTCTTGCCTCCCTTTGAGGGTAAGGGGTGTTGTTTGCTCGGTTGCTTTTTTCGATGGCTCCCCAGATCCCTGGGAAGACGGAATGGTCTTTGCCGAGGGAGCAACGGCTTTTGCCGCTGGGGGAATCGACGTTTGTGGATTGGTGGATTGATTGGGTTGCCCCTCAGGTTTCTGAGAAAGCGGAATGCTCTTTGCCAAAGGAACGAGGGCTTTTGGTGTTGGTGCAATCAACGTTGGGGGTTCAGCTTGAGGAGGGTTGGCTGTGTTTGTTGTGAGAGGCTGAAGACCCTGGCTATTTAAGACTGGTGGAATTGATTTGTCAGGTGCAGTGGGCATGACCTGAGGCGGGCTAGTTTGCTCTAGCGGGAATTCCGACTGTTTTTGGAGGCCTGGGATATGCGGTTCTAGGAGGTCTCGATACCAATAGCCAACCGATCCTGCGATCCCCACCAAGGTCATTAGGCTTATGGCAATCAAAATTTTTCGCGAAATCCCTTGCTGATTGGCGTGGTTATAGTCCATGAGCTTCTGAGGACGCCGAATCGGGGTTTCGTTTTGAATGGCCACTCGAGGTGAATTCGAGACCTGGGATTGTGCGGAGTTTGATGTCGTTTCTTCCAGGGCTTCTGCCGGTTTTGTGGGAGGGGGGGCTTGGACTTGAGGCGATGCAGAAGGGAGAAAGGCACTTTTTTTATCCACGGGGAGTTTGGATAGTTGCTGGTTGATGATCGTGAGGACATGGGTGGCATCTTGTAGGCGTTCTTGGGTCTTGTTTCGAGTCATTTGGCGAATAAGGTCGCAAATGGCCTCCGGAACTGAATCAAGAAAATTAAATGCTGGATCAGCCTGGTCGAATGCCAATTTCCCCATAATGGAGGTTTTTGGCAGCCCGGCATAAGGCACAGTACCGGTGAGCATTTCGTACATCATGAATCCCAGCGAATACAGATCGCTGCTGACATTGAGGAGTTCCCCCTTAGCAATTTCTGGGGGGAAATAGGGCAAGGGTCGCAGCACTTCCTCGTCACAATTAGACACAATATCCATGAGTATCCAGGATAAACCCAGGTCCATGACCTTAATCTGTCCTTGTGGCCCGACCAGAACATGACCGGGATGGAGTGTGCCGTGGATGATGCCTTGGAAATGCGTATGAACAAGGACTTCCGCTATCTCTCGGGCGAGCATGAGCATATCCTGGACGGACAGGGAGCCTTTGTCATGAATGATCTGTTGAAGGCTGGGCGCATCAAAAAATTCCATGAACACGACAGGGGTATCGTCGTCTTCTTCGACTTTAAAAATCTTAATGAGGTTTGGGTGATCGATGAGGAGAAGAGGCTTGGATTTTTCGATGAAGGCCTTGCCTCGAATGACGCGTCCATTGATATGAGAATGATAGATTTTAATGGCGACTTCTTGGTGAAGCCCCATATCATACCCGTAGTAAATTGTGCCGGTTTGCCCTTTGGAAATTTCTCCTTGAACTTCAAACTTTCCTGCGAATAGTTGCTTTTTTTTGAGAGTTTGCATGATGAAGCGTTGCCTTGTGAGCGGTAGAAATGGGTGATTCTCGCCTCAGTGAGACGCACTGTTCTCTGGCATTGGCAGAAGGCCTACGGGCTTTCTGCTCCTCTTGTCGGAATGGCGCAGGATTTTCTTAAATGCAGGGGCTTCCTGGCTATGGCACCCAGCCAGAATGGGAGTAATCTAATGGAGAGGGGAATTTT
>JAOUQB010000367.1 GCA_029879555.1 Nitrospirota bacterium
CGTCGAAGGGTCGAAGGACTCAAACAGGGTCCGCCACATAGTTGGATTTGGTCCTGCGGCTCGTTTGCACCCAAGCTGGGATTTCTTCAACGAGAGAGAAAAAATAAAAGTTTTAGGAGAACTCTGAAATCGTGATTTTTTTCTTTTGAGAGAAGTGTGGGCCTGACTTTCCCCACTATCAGTATAGTCTCGACTTTAAGTCGAGTCTGACCCCTAACTGTGCGGTTCACCGACCCCGGCGGCGGGCAAACTCGCGGAGGCTGTCCTGAGCTTTGTCGAAGAGTTCAAACAGTGCCCGCCTTTTTCCCTGTGTCGGTTGCACTGCTCGATCATGCCACCAGGCAAGAGAAGTCTAATGCGAGAGGGAGATCAATGCGCATGGTTCAAACAAGACCCGCCGATTCATCAGAGCGTCCAGTCAGATGGCCGGTTAGCAGGCATCGATTAGTGCAGAAGCAAAGGAGGAGAGGGACTTATAGAACTTCGCTTCGCGCAAACAGATCTTGACAAAAAGTTTTATTCGGTCTTGCGGCTCGGCTGCACCCAAGGCGGGAGATAGGACAAGATTAGGGCTCTTTTATAACTTGAAATTGTCTTTTCCTGTGCAAGGTTTATCGGGGAGAAAACAGTCTATTTAATTCGTTAGACAAGTGGTCAAGATCTGGGAATAAATAAGACTTGAATTCACATAATAAGTGCACCACCTTTCGGGTTGACCAGTTGTTGGTAGACTGCTGGGTCAACAGAAGGAGGAGGTGCCAAGATGGGACAGACGTATTCGCAGTTGACGCAGCAAGAACGGTACGGATTGGAGCTCATGCGGAAGCAAGGCCAGACTTTTCGAGCCATCGCGGCGGTGATGGGGCGCTCTCACACGAGCCTCAGTCGTGAACTCCAGCGGAACACGGGGCAACGGGGGTATCGGCATCATCAAGCTCAACGCCTCGCCGACCAGCGGCAGCAGACGAAACCGAAAATCGTGAAAGTAACGGAGCCGGTCGTACAGTATATTCAAGAGAAACTCCAAGCCCGGTGGAGTCCAGAACAAATTTGTGGACGGCTCAAGCAGGAGCAGGCCCTGGCCTTAAGTCCCGAAACGATCTATCGATTCGTCCTCAAGGATAAGCAGCAAGGGGGCCAGCTCTATGGCTACCTCCGCCATCAAGCCAAACCCTATCGGAAACGCTATGGAGCGAAGGATTCGCGTGGGAGCATCCCTGGTCGGGTGGGGATTGAGGAACGCCCTGCTGTGGTGGAAACTCGGGTCCGTGTGGGCGACTGGGAAGCTGACTTGATCATGGGAAAGGCGCACAAGGGGGCGATCGTGACCCTGGCCGAACGACGAGCGCGCCTGTTCTTGGCGATCCCCATCCTCCGCAAAACCGCCGAGTTGGTCACGGAGGCGATCATCACACTGCTCGCACCCTGGAAGGACTGGGTAGCCACGATCACGTATGACAATGGTCGAGAATTCAGTGGCCATCGACAGATTGCTGAAGCGCTGGGGTGTCAAGGGTACTTTGCACGTCCGTACCACAGCTGGGAACGCGGCCTCAATGAGAATTCAAATGGCTTGCTGCGCCAATATTTCCCGAAAGGGAGGCAGCTGGATACCGTGTCGCAGGAGGAAGTCGAGGCGGCCGCTGACGCGATGAATCATCGCCCTCGCAAATGCCTAGAATTTCAAACGCCCTGGGAAGTGTTCAAGCAATGGATTCAAGCACAGAGGCCAGGACCAATCACTGGTGCACTTATGGGTTGAATTCGCCTATTGTTATCGATGATCAATTGTTTGCAGATGTTCAAAAGATTACGGGTATCAAAACTAAAAAGGGCGCGGTGGAAGAAGGGTTGAAGCTTCTTCTTCGTCTCAAGCGCCAAGAAGCCGTGAGAAGTCGACGAGGAAAACTCAAATGGACAGGAAATCTTGAAACGATGAGACTCGATAACAAAGTATGATCATTGTCGATACATCAGTATGGATAGATTACTTCAATGGAAAAATCTCTAAAGAAACAGATAGCTTGGATACAATGCTCGGCAACCAAGAAATCCTCCTGGGAGATCTGATCCTGACCGAAATCCTTCAAGGGTTCCAGGAAGATCGTTTGTTTCGAGAGGCGCAGAACATGCTTGAGGGCTTCCCCGTCGTACCAATGCTTGGTGTGCCACTCGCTATCAAAAGTGCAAAAAATTATCGGACACTTCGGAAACAGGGAGTCATCGTACGAAAGACCATTGACGTTATGATCGGCACCTACTGCATCGAACACCGTATCTCGTTACTCTACGCGGATCGAGATTTCGACCCCATAGTTCGACATCTAGGGCTTCAGTATGTTCTGTAAAAATACCTGCCACACCTGACTTAGTTCCATCTTCGTCATTCTCGGCATTTTTAATCGAGAATCCCTCTTACTTTTTCTCACTTAAAAATCGTTGACATTGATTAGGTAGAGCAAGTCTTACGCAATACTCAATAAAGGTGTACCAGTATTGCCTGGCCGACACCCCGCTACACTCCTACTTTCAATTTTTCCCCATGTAGGGCATGGCTGGTGAAATCAGCCATTTTTTTTGCTTTGAACAAAGCTGGAATTTATTGAATTAGCAAAATAACCAAGACTCTGCCCTACCTTTATGCTCACCTTGCAAAAATGAGGGAGTTGGCAGGCGTGATTTCGAAAACGATTGTTGTCAGGAAAGGATTAAGCGGAGCAGGTCTCAGCTTGGGGTTTTTCGGTGCCTTGGTAATTCACTTCTACGGTGAAGCCCATGTCTTCGATCATGTTCCAGACTTCTTGGTGGGCGAGGCCTGGGGTGGTGAGATAGCCATCGACAAAGAGTGAATCGGCCACATAGAGGGCTAAAGGTTGGAGGGAACGGAGGTTTCTTTCGCGTCCGCCTGCCGCGCGGATTTCTGTCTGTGGATGGAGGAAACGGAAGAGGCATAAGATGGTGAGGCATCTGGCTGGAGTTAAGTCGTTCTTTTCGCCAAAGGGCGTACCCTCTACGGGGTAGAGCATATTAAGCGGGATCGAATCCGGTTGAACTTCTTTCAGCGCCAACGCCAAATCTACCAAATCTTCATCACGTTCGCCCATTCCGACAATTCCGCCACTACACAGTTCTAAGCCTGCGGCTCGTGCATGCTTCAAGGTGTCTACACGATCTTGATAGGTATGGGTGGAGCAAATGGACGGATGAAAGGCTTCACTGGTATTGAGGTTGTGATTGATGCGATCGACTCCTGCGTCTTTTAATTGACTGGCTTGTTCGCCATTGAGGAGTCCCAATGAACAACAGATTTGTATGGGGATTTCATCTTTGATTTTTTTGACTGCACTGGATATCTGGGTAATTTCGGATTGCAGAGGGGTGCGGCCGCTGATGACGATGCAGTACCGCTGAGCCTTCGCGTCTGCGGCGCGGCGGGCGCCTTCCATCATTTTTTCTGGGGAGAGCAAGGCATAGCGCTCAATAGGTGCGTCGGAGATCGTTGATTGGGAGCAATAATGGCAATCTTCTTGGCAGGCCCCACTTTTGGCGTTCAACAGCATCTGCAGGCGGACGGTGTTGCCAAAATATCGCGAACGAATCGTATAG
>JAOUQB010000368.1 GCA_029879555.1 Nitrospirota bacterium
A
This sequence comes from Nitrospirota bacterium, assembly GCA_029879555.1. Taxonomy (GTDB): domain Bacteria; phylum Nitrospirota; class Nitrospiria; order Nitrospirales; family UBA8639; genus Nitrospira_E. The sequence continues at coordinate 2 of JAOUQB010000368.1, forward strand.
AATTTTTCCAAGGCTTCAGCGTAGGACCCCATATTTTCTCGAACCACCCCGAGGGTCGCCACGCCTTCGGCTAAGCGATCTAACTCTCCGCTCTCATTCCAAAGACGAGTGGCTTCTTCTAACTGCTGTACGGCTTCGTCAAATCGCTCCATCCGGGAGTACAGAATGCCCAGGCGGTAGAGCACTTCCGCCCGATCATTGGTGGAGGTTTCCGGGGTTAACGTTTTGAGCAGTTTTTGCTGGAAGAAGAGGCCTTTTTCATAATTCCCAATTTCGAATGCGGTTTCAACCGCCAAGGTGGTTAGGGCCTTAAACTCTCCTTGCTTGCCGGCATAATCCATGAGGGCCAAAGTGTGTTCGATATGCGTGAGAGATTCTGGAAACCGCTGCGCTTCGAAAGCTTTGATCGCCTTGGCTTGCTCCTGGTCGTAGATGCGTGTGGCATATTCTTCTCGTTCGTCGGCTGCCATGCCGGCAAATCCGTAATGATGAAAGGCCGCGAAGCCTGCTTCCATACCCCAGAGATCTTGCGAGGCCGCGACCACCGCTTCATCAGGCGGGAGCTGTTGGAGATGCGAGAGGTAGCGATTCAACCATTTGGAGGCCTCCTCGGCATTGACGGGCTGTTGGCTCACAATGATATGAGGGAACCCTGCTTGTAAAAAGGCGGCGATGGCGATGTCGGGAGACGGTCCTTCTGGATCCAGGCCGCCGAACAAGATGAGGGAATGATGCTGCGTGCCAGCGAAATCCACGACGGAAACTGATTCCCGCACGTGTTGTGTTTGATTGACTTCGAATTTGACTCGATCAGGTGGATGAAGAAAGGCGGCAATATTCGAGGTCGCAGCCAAGGCACCGTCGTGGTCAGGCTTTCCGATAAAGTGTTCCAAGCCAAACGGAATTTCTCCACCTTCTTGCTCAAGACGAGGCTGAAATTTTTCAGGGGTCGTGAGGTGGGAAAAAAATAAACTACGGAGATGGAACCCGGTCAGAAAATCGTAGGCACTGCTGACACGGGTAATCGGTTTTGTTCCCAATGGTAAGGATGACAGCACCGACTCCAGTTCTGGCGAAATTGATACATAGGCCGAGGCGGCCTGATTCACGCGTTGATGAAATTCCTGGTCCCCAACCATCTTCCCATCCTTAAGGGTAATCGGGCTGTAATGGAGGCTTTCTCCGTTATGGACAAATCCATGGTAGCCCTGTTGCCCTTGAAGAATTTTCACATATGGATGTCCGCTATCGACCGTCAGAAAGATTAATTCGTTGGTCAGGGGATAGGGCCAGAACGCCGCGGTGGCCCATGGAATTTCTTCCGACAGCGCATACAGCAGTTCTTCAAGCACTGGGCTCAGTTGTTCAAGTGAGTTGCTGTCGCCGTTCAGCCGGGCCTGACGAATGTCCCCGAATAATGATTGGAGTTCTGGGCCATAATCTCCGAGGCCCTTCAGAAAAAAGTCTTCGCCTAACATGGCATAGACGGCGCTGGTTCGCTGCCGGAGACTTAATTGTTCGGAGATGGCAAAGGCCGATTCCGGTTTCCCATCTGCGACGAGGTGGTCGACGGATAACTGAATGAGCCGGTCGTAGGCGGGCCACAGCCCAGTAACTCCAGTGAGAGGATCGGTTTGGGCTGGAAACTGAAGCACGGCCTCCACCGCTTGAGTTAAGAATTCCTGGCGGCGTGAAATATCCTGCGTCTGTTCGGCTTGTAGGAGAGACCACAGCCAAGTCTGAGCCCCTTTCTGTTCCTTCGCCAGTGTGTATAACTCATCCTGAAGATGGTCGACTGTTGTTGAGGGTAGGGCGTTCTTCGCCAACTCGGCTTGATTCAGTTTGACAAGAAACATCAGCGGAGCACGCTGATCGTCGCGAAACAGAGAGGGTTTTTGAAGAAGCGATTCGGCTCGGGTGTAATATGACCAAGGGAGAGTGTCATACTGGAACTGGCGATGGATGTGTTGAACTGATTCTTCCAACGTGGCCTTCGCATGTTGTGGTTTCTCGGGCCGTCGGGACAAGAGCAGGGCCGTGTTCGTGAGCGTATAAAACAGCGCTGGATCTTCATAGCCCCTGGAATGGAGATCGTTGAGTCCCTCGATCAACAGTTCGAGTAGACTTTCTTCAGGAAGACGTCCTTTCTCAATCTCCTCAACCGCCAATTTTGAGAGATTATAGAGATTGACGCTTGTCCCGAATGGAATATTCAATGTGCGCGTATAATTCAATGATTGACGGAGAGATTCGGCGGCTTGCAACGGTTGACCGACCTGATGCGAGAGCACCCCAATACGATTGAGGACGATGGCCTTTTCCGTGAGTGCTGCAGCAGAGGGCTGCGCTGACGCGGCCTGATTCAGCAGCGCCAATTTCTTTTCGAAATAGTCTTTGGCCGGACCCGGTTCGGCTAATCGCTCATAGGTATTGGCGATATAGCTGAACATCAGCTTTTCTTCGCCTCGCTGGTCGAACCCGCTGGCCGCTTGCGAGGCGGTTTCGCTTAACCCAACCTCAAGATTGATCAAACCTGCTCCCGTTCCTTTGGTGTGCTTCTCCATCTTGGTGAGATGTTCAAGACTGGTGAAGTAACTGTCGAGAGCCTTCTTTAGATCTGCGCGGCCTCCTGCTTGATTATTCCCGCTGAGGTTGAACAGATTGACGCCAATATTGCGTTGCAGGAGGGCGACATTTTGTGCGTTCCCCAGTTCTCGATTGATGTCTAAGGCTTGGGTATACGTCTCAATGGCCTGAGCATGCTCTCCCAAATCTTGGTGTGCGAGTCCGAGCCGTTCCAATAATTGTGCCTTCAATGCGGGTTGATCCACCGGAACCCGCCGCAAGGCCAATTGATATTGGGCCACCGCTTCCGGACTGCGCCCGGATTTGAAGCAGGCTTCTCCGAAATTTTTGCGATAGAGCATTTCTGTTGCGCTATCACCGGTCGGCGTGAATTGGTCATCGCGTTGTCGGTAATGCCGATAGGCTTCTCGGAAATTGCCCAAAGCTAAATACGTATTGCCTAGGTTAAGAAGTAATTGTGATTCCACCTCTGGCAAACGGGCGGTGTCGTTGAGGTCAAGTGCCAGGCGGTATTCCCGTTCAGCCTGCTCGAGATTGCCGGACTGTCCGGTGACCCGCTCGGTTTGTTCATAGGCCCAACCCAGGGTTTGATGGATATAGGCAATAGAGGGATCCAGGTCCGCGGCTTTGCTGAGTCCATCGAGAACCAAGGGAAGGTTGGGTGGTTCTGCATATGAATAAGCTAAAGCTTGCCCATACCGATAGACGGCATTCTGAGGTTCCGCCTTCACGATATTGGAATACCAGCGTTGCATGTCTTCGGTTTCTTTCAGCATGGCTTTGGTTTCAATATAGGCCCGATGAGCCTCGACCGATTGAGGGTATTGGTCAATCAAGTGTTTCAAGGATTTGGCGGCCACCCGGGTTTCTCCGATTTTGCGGTCCTTTAGCGCTTTTTTCACCAATTGCAGGACCAACATTTCTTGAGCGTCTTTGAGTCGGCCTTGTCCTTCTCCCGTAAATTGTCCAAGTGCGGCATAGGTGTCAGCCGCTTCCTGAAACCGTTCCGCCGCAGAA
>JAOUQB010000369.1 GCA_029879555.1 Nitrospirota bacterium
ACCACTCATCAAGATTACTTGTTGTCAGTTTCGCCCATTCACCTGCTTTCTCAGGATGAGTCGTCACCTTTCCTTTCCCGTACATATCCACCGCAAAGGCGACATACCCCAACGCCGCTAATTGCTTAGCACGGGACCGGGCATAGTCATTCAAACCCCACCATTCATGGACCACCAAGATTCCGGGTCTCTTCCCTTCAACCGAATCGTCCCACGCCACAAAACCCTCATAGGGCATTTCTCCATAGGTATAGGGAATCACCCGACTCTGCACCTTGGCCTCGACAACCACCGGCACCCCCACCAACACCAAAATGAGTGAAAACATTAACCGTGCAGTCATCGTTACCCTCCGTAACTTTGATTCACTTGAGAAACCACGGAGCTGCTAAAGGATTGGTCAGTTTACCCGATAATAGGGAGAAGGAGAAAGTTTATAGTATTTAATTGAGAAGTGCTTTCGCTCAAAATACATATTTGGAATATTCCAACGGAGTAGACTCATGAAAAACTTCTTCAGCATTCTCACAATAGCATTAGGATTGTTCTTGTTCACATATACTTCCGTCCAGGCAGAATGGTATGTGGGTGGACAAGTCGGTTTCGTAAAACCCAATGACCTGAAAAACGTGGAAGGATTGGGCAGTGCCAAGGGTATTGAATTAAGTGATTTAGATTTGAAAAATGCACTCGGTTATGGTGTCAAGGGAGGATATTTTTTCCCAGGGTATATGGATTGGGTCGGATTACAGTTGGAAGTTTTCACCGCAAATCCTCATATTAAGCAACAAAATGTCACCGCCGGTTTTGGTGGAAGCTCTTCACCACTGGGCACGTTAGATGGTAGCCACCTTAGGATTATCACTCCAGCGGTGAATGTGATTTTCAGATTGCCTGGGTACTACGTTGAACCCTACATTGGTCCAGGTATCGGTCTGTTCGTTGCAAAAATTTCGGATTCAACAGGATCTGATACTGACATGGCGCCTGGAGCCAATATCTTAGCCGGAGTTCGATTTTATCTTAACGAAAATGTCGCATTATTTACTGAGTATAAATACAACTATGCCAAGTTTAAATTTACCGATTCTTTGTTTGAGGCGACCTATTCCTCACATAACATGTTTGGTGGTCTGACCTATCATTTTTAACGCCACGATAGTGTAATCAAAAGAGAATCATTCTCGTTCACTACCCTCCAAACACTCCTACTGCGCAACACCATAGGGTAATTTCTCTTCTCAACACCAAAAGGGGAATCATCCCCTCTTCCAACAATCATCTTTCATACCTGCATAGTAACCACATAGATGTGTTGTTTCGAACGATGAAACTTCAAGACAATGCGTGATTCAAAATTTTCATGAGTAGTAAGCAGACCATTATACTGCGCCTCGGTCATCATGATGACAAGCTTTTTTTGTTCTCGTAGCTCTTGGAGTAAAGTTTCAACAGCCGCCGAATCAGACAGCCCCTCACCTATTATTTGAAAATGCCCATGATAAAAATCCCAATAAAATTGATCCTCATCTCCTCGCCAACCACAAGATTGCAACACCTGTATGGGGTCATGAGAGTTGGAAAGCCAACGTCGATTTTCTAAGAAAACCTCTCTAGGGGCTCCTTCAGCATGAATTCCCGGAATAATGAATACCGTGACAACTAACATTAATCCGATACCCAACATTCCCACACCCAGAAGACCGAGTCGAATGTGATTTCTTATCGCCAGCCCCAGAAGGGCCACCCCTCCTACTCCAAAACAGATGCGAATAAACAAAGGAACGACTTCTGGGGCAAGAAACCATTTTTTTTGTAGGAGAAGGGGGGCCAGGAACACGGCTATTCCGAACAGGACTCCTAATACCCCCAACATTCCCCTCAGGATTTTCTGGGCAGCTGGGAAAACTTCTTTATTCATAAAAAACCGGTGATAGACGTATCCCACCACTAACCCGATCGCTGGCATTAAAGGCAAAAGATACCGCTCATGTTTTTCTGGCACCAGGGTAAAGGCCAGGAAATACCCCATCACCCATAGCAAAAGCCATAACTCTCCAGACCGTTGGATTTTGATCGCCTGCTTCCATAACACCATCATCCCAGCAGGCAAGATAACTGACCAAGGAAAGGCATCAAACCAAATCGCATACCCATACCAATGAAGGGGCCGACTCCCCCAATACGCTTCTAATGCCGATGTTTGTTTATCCCCGACTTGAGCCACCAACCGTTGCAAATTTTCTTTAAAGAAAAAATGATGCCAAAATGCTTCGCCTAGGAACAGATAATACCCTCCCAAAAGCAAGACCAAGAGACCCATGCCAATCCATAACCATCGATCACCGAGAACTCGTGAGTCTCGTCTCACCCACAGGAAGGCCCCAAAAACTAACGCCGGCATGGCAATGGCATGAAGAGTCTTGACCATGGCACCTAGAGCCAAAGCCACACATCCCACGGCATACCAGGGAGAAGACGATTCCAGAAAATAGGCGCGGGCCCAGGCATACATCCCAAATGTCATGAAAAACGTCAACACGGGATCAATAATGGCTAAGGGTCCAAACCAAAATCCTGCATAACAAGTGGCCACCACCAGGCCCGCCCAAAACCCAGCTATGGGGGAAAATAACAATCGACCGAATCCGTAGGTTGTCGCAATCACTCCACAGCTCCCCAATACGGATGGCAATCGTAAGGCCATTTCACTCCATCCAAACCCTTGAGCGCCTAGAGCTTGGAGCCAAAAGAAAAGCGGGGGCTTGTTGTAATACGGATCCCCTCGGGCTGTAAGATGCACAAAGTCTCCATTCGCCATCATGGTATGCGTCACAATGGCATACAACCCTTCAGTCTCGGCAAAAAGAGATAAGGAAATATTAAACCAATAGGCTTGGAAACTGACGAGGGCGAGAATCAGAAGGTGCACTGATGGACGATCAAGAATCGCCCGCATGTCATGTTTCATAGAAAGAGGAGAACCAACTGATTGCCCCGAATGTATTTTTTCAAGGCAGGAAATTACACAATGCAACGCTTACCCTTCAACTTTATGAAGTATTAGAAAGAACACAGAATAAGGTAGCAGTTGCAAAACGAGAGAAAGGACGCTAGAAAAAAACGAAAGGGAAGAAAATGGTGCGCCCGACAGGAATCGAACCTGTAACCCTTGGATTCGAAGTCCAATACTCTATCCAATTGAGCTACGGGCGCACACCATTGTTAACCATGCCCTGTTGGAAAATCCTTCGGATAAGGTTGCAACGTTATACCCACTATTCAAAGACCCGTCAACTTTGAAGACCCTGGGAGAGACTCGAGATATATGAGTCAAGACTTATCTGCCCAGTACCCCAAGCTCTGAGATTTCCCGCCATTCGTATCCATTGTTGAGGAAAGGGCCCCTCCTCTGGGGAATGGTAAAATCTTGTCTTTTGGTGTTTACTTTCTTTAGGAAAAGGCCATCTACACCCTTTTCAAAGGGAGAATTTCAATGATTCAGAGCGAACAATTGTCTTCGGATACCATCATGTTTTATGTGAAAGGGCCTTTTCATACAAGGATCGCAAAAGAATTGAGCCTTTCCGTATT
>JAOUQB010000371.1 GCA_029879555.1 Nitrospirota bacterium
TCTCCCCCAAACTTCAGTGGAAACGGCTCTCAAAAAAGCCATACAGTGGTTTCGCCAATACGGGTACGCCTGATCCCATCTCTGAAAATCGCAATTCTCTTTTGTTTGAATAAATACTGTGGATTTTTTCCCTCTCCTTGCCAAGACGGTCATTCTTCGTCCCTATGTGTTTGTGTTTCTTGCCGTCTCCTTATACGCGGCTCGACAATTATTAGGTTGGAAGCGAACAGGCCGATTATTCGGTATCACATGGGCTGTCGCCTTTATTGCGGAGTTTGCTTCGACACGGATCGGAATTCCCTTTGGGGACTATTTCTATACCGGTTCGACCGTGGGGCAGGAACTCTACATTTCCAATATTCCTTTTATGGATTCGCTGTCTTTTCCCTTTCTTTTGTTTGCCAGTTACTGCGTAGCGCTTGTCTTTGTGCTTCCACGTGCGAAAATGGCAGGGCATAGCGGGTGGAACTTTGAGGCGAGTCTGCGAACGTCCTGGCTGGTCGTTGGGCTTACGGTGATCTTATTCACGTTTTCGGATGTCATTATCGATCCACTGGCTTTGAGAGGGGATCGTTGGTTTCTGGGTCAAATCTACGGATATCCCCATGAGGCCCTGTATTTTGGGATCCCCTTGTCCAACTTTGCGGGATGGGCTGTGGTTGGGTTCGTGTCTCTTTTTTTCTACCGATGGTTAGAACGAGGGCCGTACCAAGCTGATCCGGTCCCTCAAACAATTGTCAGACGAGAAGTATTCTTCGGGATCGGTTTATATTATGGTGTGTTGGCCTTTAACTTAGTTCTGACATTTTGGATTGAGGAAGTTCTTATAGGGATAGTTGGCTGTTTTATTTTTACTCCGTTTACGGCCGCACTTATTGTGACCTTATGGCAGAAAAAGACAATTTTAGGGAATCAGGCGGAGTCTACCTAGGGGTACCCTATGGTCTTTGATTCAGTCCACGAACCTGCGGTTGCTTGAGCCTTTGGCCAAAAGGCCGTTATGATAGATGCATGAAAGGATTTTTCATTCGATGTGGAATCACCGGGTTCGCAGTATTATTAGCGAGCCAAATCATTCCCGGTATCGAAATTCTCAGTTTTGGGTCAGGTGTAGCGGCGGTCGTGGTTTTGGCGTTTTTGAACGCCATTCTGCGTCCCATCCTGTACCTGCTCTCCGCGCCATTTATTGTGGTGACGTTGGGGTTTTTCATGGTGCTGATCAATGCGTTTTTGCTCTATCTGGTCAGTGGGATGGTGAAGGGCTTCCTCGTCTCCGGGTTTTGGCCGGCGGTGGGAGGGGCTATTCTTATTAGTATCGTGAGCGGTATTCTCAATCTGTGGATTTCTGAACAAGGCCATATTGAAATAGTCACTCGCTCGCCAACAGGGCGAAAAATTAAGCATATCAATTAATATATCGGAATCGGATCCCTGCCCTACCTGACGTCTTCCGAAAGTCCGCAAAGCTGCGGAGGTGGGGTGAGAAGCGGGCAAACCCATTCCTTCCATATCTTCAAAAGGAAAAAATTTTGGTGAAAGAGAGGAATACCATGCATGGCCAACCGTCTTGAATCGACCCTGCCGACTCAGCAGCAAAGTACGCTCCAAAAAATATTGACATCCGCCGTCAATGAGGTCGGGATGGAGGCTGCTCTGGTGGCCATTATGGAACATGAAGGGGGTCCCCTCATTGAGCAGGTCTCCCGAGGGTTTTCTTCACGAGAAATTCGAGCCATTCTCCGGGCCCTGTCACTGGAAGAACTGAAAAGTGTCAGTCCACGAAATGCGACGGATGGCACAGAATTAAATAATGTCCTTCGTCTGCGAATGGTGACACCCGGGACCAAAGTGGCCCTGGCCCTTCCATTAAAATTTGGTGGGCGTGTGTACGGGACGCTGGTTCTGGCTCGTCGGGAAAATGTGGCCCTCACGAAACGAGAAAAAACCACGCTCTCGACCAATGTCAATTTCATTACGGAAGAACTCAAAAAAGCCGGGCTCTTTGGCTCATCGGTCATTTTGGGGAATCCCGTGGTGGCGAATGAACCGCTTGCTTCTCAGGAGAGCGAAGAACAAGTGGCGGTGGCCCGTACCTATACGAATGAGCACGTGCAGGAACGAATTGCCAATATTTTATCGGAAGTGAACGACGGGGTGTCCTTTGACCGGGGATGGGTCACCATTTATGACCCCCTATTGGCGTCACTAGAAGTGCTCGGCGTACTGGGGACTCAAAAGCGCGATCTGAGTCCCGGGCAGCAGCTGTCTCTGGAAGATTCGGCATCGGGCTGGTCGGTTCGGCACCGAAAAGCACGGAGTGACAATAATTTGGCGTCCACTCAGGGGCGGTTCCATGACTATAAACAATTATTTAAGGATAAATTTTCGTCCACGATTGTCGTCCCGTTTTTTGTGAGAGGGCGAGTTGCGGGAACGCTCACGTTGGCTTCGAAGAATCCCAATCAATTTGATCACAATGGAAGCGATCCGAAAGCCCTGGAATCGGTTACGGCCAAGCTCGTCGAATTATTTGAAGATCCCTCCTGCCATCTCTCGGTAATGGAGCCGGCCCCGATTCAGGCCGACCCACAAGCTGCCAAAGGCGGACTTGTGGTTCCAGTCGTTCCTGAGGGGGGGGATGTGCGCAAGGAAGAACGGCGTGTCGCGTTACAGGAGGTGAGTTCGTTTCTTGCGACGGAGATTCGAGAGCCCATCGGGTTTATTCGTGCTCAATTAGAAGAAATCACGACCGATTCCGAACTCGATTTTGATTCACAAACCCGTGTGGAGAATGCCATGCGGGATATGATCCGGATGGAAACCGTCCTCAATGAGATTTTGGATTTTGCCAAACCCTTGGAGTTGGATCGAAAATTGTGCCGGGTTCAGGATTTATTGGATGAGGCCTTTTCCATGGTGTCCACCGATTTACGGGTGAATCGTATCGAGGTGGTCAAAAAAGTCCCAGCGCGGTTGGCCCAAGTACGTTGGGATGAAACAAAAATGCAGCATGTCTTCCTGTGTATTTTTAAAAATGCCATAGAAGCCATGTCTCCCGGTGGACATTTACGGGTAGAAGTGATGCTGACTCGGGCCCGCAAGCCCGAACTTCAAATGATTATTGCCAATGACGGAGTGCCAATCCCGGCTGAACTTGTGGATAAAGTCTTTGAGCCCTATTTTACGACGAAACGATCAGGGACCGGCTTAGGGTTGGCCACCGTGAAAAAGGTGGTTGAGGAGCATCAAGGGAACATTAGTATTGCCAGTGAGCCGGAAAAGGGAACGACGGTAACGATTCTTATGCCGGTACCAAAGCCCAGAACCCCCTATCGGCCTCGGCGACCCGTCCGTCGACCTAGCGGAGGGGAATCCTAGATACAAGGCCAAAATTCTAAGGCCTTTTTCATCGTAGGCTTGACACCAGGGTCTATTCTGCCTAAGATTCCGCTCTTCCTATTTGAACATTGAAGATCACATGAATATATTGTGACCATTTTCTATTGTTAACCCGTTATAACTAACAAAGGAGCGGTCTTATGAAAGCGATTGGAATTATTCTTGGGAC
>JAOUQB010000372.1 GCA_029879555.1 Nitrospirota bacterium
AGATGCCGCATTCAAGCACGCCTTCTTACTACTTAAGGAAAGAATTGAGGCGTTACTCACATGACCCCATGCGCTCCGGGTCGCTTATCGTTTCTTGACCGCTATCTCACCGCATGGATCGTACTGGCGATGGCCGCGGGTGTCACGATAGGTTCGGTCTTCACCAGCGCACCAGCATTCGTCAACAACCTCTCTCTAGGAACGACCAACATTCCCATTGCCATCGGCCTCATCCTCATGATGTATCCCCCACTCGCGCGTGTGAAATATGAGGAACTACCCTTCATCTTTCGCGATTGGAACATTCTTCTTCTCTCGCTCGTTCAAAACTGGATCATAGGCCCACTGCTCATGTTTGGCCTGGCCGTAGTCTTTCTCCACGACTCGCCGGAATACATGACGGGGCTCATCCTTATCGGACTGGCGCGCTGCATTGCCATGGTTCTCGTCTGGAATCAACTCGCCGAAGGGGACAACCACTATGTGGCGGCATTGGTCGCCTTCAATAGCCTCTTTCAATTGATGTTCTTTAGTGGATTGGCCTGGTTCTACTTAGAAGTGTTGCCCTCCCTATTGGGCCTGAACGTACACATCGTCAACGTCAGCTTTCAGACGATTGCCGAAAGCGTCTTCATCTATCTCGGCATACCTTTTGTCTGCGGCTTTCTTTCACGATGGATTGGAATCAGACGCAAAGGCCAAGACTGGTATGAGCAGCAGTTCCTCCCAAAGATTGCGCCCATCACACTCATGGCACTCTTATTCACTATTTTTGCCATGTTTACGCTGAAAGGGAGCATGGTGGTGAGCCTGCCCGTCGATGCGCTACGCATTGCTCTGCCCCTTAGCCTCTACTTCGTTCTCATGTTTTTCGTCAGCTTTGGCATGGGCAAACTCCTCGGGGCCGATTATGGCAAAACCACGGCCCTGTCCTTCACCGCCGCCAGCAACAATTTTGAACTAGCGATCGCCGTCGCCATCGCCACCTTCGGCCTAGGCTCGTCCGTCGCCTTTGCCACCGTCATCGGACCACTTGTCGAAGTGCCGGTGTTGTTAGCGCTCGTCAATGTCGCCTTCTGGTTCCGAAAAACATGGTTTGTAGACTCACCGGTCACACCCAAGCCCGTTTAAACACTTGTGATGCCCGTCAAAAGTAGGAGCAGCCTTTGTCCATGACTTCGTCATTCCCGCCAATTTGCAATAGGAATCCCGCCTTACCTTCTTCTCACAATATCCCATCTGTATAATATTTAAGGGGATGGGTAACATAGAAACCGCCCTCGGTACCACTTCGAGTATTTCCTTTTTTTCAACTAAATCCTCTCAAAGCTCCCTTCGCCCTTTCAGGGCTTGGCCTTGAAGAGAGGACAAGGCTGGGGTGAGGGTGAAGACGAGTTCGATTATTAAAACACGAGAGATAGCGTATGAACTATTCTCTTCAAATGCATAATGAACAATTAGGTTTGGCCGATGACGATCATCCGCACATCGCGCCAGTGGTGATTGATTTTCTCTCAGGCAAAACAGCCTATCGAAGAAAATATGGCCATGTAGGTGGTGAAGCCATCAGCAAAGCCGTGGGGATTAAAAAAGGACATCGCCCGAATATTGTAGATGCAACAGCCGGGCTAGGACGCGATGCCTTTGTGCTCACGACGCTCGGCTGCCGTGTTCATATGATCGAACGATCCAAGGTGATCGCCGAACTCTTGGAAGACGGATTACGTCGTGCGTGCCAAGATGAAAAGATTGGTGAAATGATCAAAAACAGGCTCTCTCTTACTTGTGGAGAAAGTCAGAAAGAATTGTTACAGACCCCCTTTGAACCTGAAGTCATTTATCTCGACCCCATGTTTCCCCAGAAAGAAAAATCCGCCCTCGTCAAAAAAGACATGCGAATGCTTCAAGAAGTCGTCGGACCGGATGAAGATGCGGATGCCTTACTGCGCCTCGCGCTCACGATTGCCACCAATCGCATCGTCGTCAAACGCCCGGCTTACGCCAACTTCCTCGCCGAGATCAAACCCACCACATCAATCAAAACAAAAAACCACCGATTCGACATCTATCTCACCCCCCGTCATTAACGTAACAATCCATCTTCGCCTCTCCGTCATCGATCTGGTCTCTTCAATTGTGTGAATCTTGCGAGCCTGATGGGTGAAGCTTTTATAGGACATAGGGGGGGGAAGATGGATGCCCGATGACGAATATTGGGCATAACGGAATGAGGATTAAAACCGCACTGCCAATGGTTGGGATGCCAAGCTCTGCGGTCGGCGGGAAGGTCGAAATGAGGAGAGATCTCGGCCTACCGCTGCAGAGATGACGATAGTAGAGCAGTCGTGACTTTCACACGACAGGTTGGTTTAGCTGATTATTTTCGGTACAGTACCGATCAATGGTTTCTCTCGCCAACGCCCCACCTTATCCTTTCTAGGTAAGCGTTATATAATTTCAGCTCCGTGAATAGTTTAAAGAGTCCCCCATGAGTTCTCACACATCTGATACCCATGCCCATGCGGCCCAAGAGGCCTGGCAGATTCTTGAACGCAAACGCCAGGGACTGAATGGCACCGACAGCATTGGCCTTGTGGTGCAGGGGGGCGGCATGCGTGGGGTGTATTCTATGGGTGCGCTGGCGGCGTTGGAGGAAATGGGCTTTACGCAATGCTTTGATCATCTTGTGGGTTCTTCAGCTGGAGCACTGAATGGGGCGTATTTTCTGACCGGCCAGGCCAGTTATGGAGTGGCGACCTATATTCACTATTTATCACAAAAAAGTTTTGTGAATCCGTTTCGCTTCAAAAGAATCGTGGATATTGATTATCTCGTGGATCAGATTGGGAAAAAAGTTCGTCCCTTGCATCTGGAGAAACTGCGTGCCTCTCCTACGACCCTCCATGTGTCCCTCACCGAACGCAGACATGCTCACACCGAGTGGGTGACAAACCGCATGCCGGATATTGATATTTGGGAAGCGTTTCGAGCCACTGCCGCCATTCCACTCCTCTATAACAAATCCGTAAAAGTGGGAGAGGGGCATTTTGTAGATGGGTCCATCAGCGCGCGCATTCCGATTCGACGCATGATGGACTATGCTTGCCGCTATGTGGTGGTGATTATGACGATGCCCCAATCGCATCGCATTACCTCGACGCATGGCTTGCTGCAATCGCTGACATGGCCCGCCACCCGCCATTACAGCCCCGCGCTTCGGCAGGCTTTTTTCGGGGAAGATCGGGCCTATAACTCCACGAAGATCGATCTCTCGGGAGCCCATCCTGGGATTCCCGGTTCTGCCCAACGTGTCATCGTCATTTGCCCGCAACGGTCTCCGGAGAAGTTTTCCACGATTACCACTAACCCGAAACATTTACTGCATGGCGCTTTGCAAGCCCGGGAAGATACCTGGCGCGCATTTGGCCAATCTCCGCCGCCCCTCGCCAATCCCTTTTCCGCTTAATATCTCCGAGACGATAGACAGCTGAGTCGCCTCTTGCTCAACAACTTCCTCATTACCTGCCCCGCCAATCGCCTCATCGCCAAACCTCATCGTTGGCTCG
>JAOUQB010000373.1 GCA_029879555.1 Nitrospirota bacterium
AAGGTTGAGGAGCAGGCTCGCAACGATTACCTCTGCTGCCACAAGCTGTCCCAATGTTAATTCTCCTTGACTCAGCAACCAACCAGCCGTCCCTAATAATCCCGTATGCAACACAATTTGAAAAACAAGTGACCCAATGTATTGGCGAAGTAAGACACGGAATCGCGATTGACGAGCATAGACATAGTTTGCGGCTAAGACATCAGCATTACGCAGAATAAAAGGTGAACTATTGGTGGCTTTAAATTGTAAAAGATTGTCAGCCACCTCTTGGAACCAATGAAACACGGCATATTTCGCCTCAGACATAGCGAGCGTCGAGCCGAGTCCTCCTTTCCCCAGCAAGCCAATAAGAATGACAGACCCAAGGAGCACGACATCGAAAATGACAAAATACGGATGATACAATGCCAGCAAGGTCATCCCGATCACCCCACCAACCAATACGTTGATGAAGTCAACCAACAGACTCGACAAGGCGCGCTGGAGGAATACAGTTTCGAAAAATCGACTCATAGAATCGGAACGAAACCGGTCTTCTTGATACCGTGGCAAGAGCTTCGCTAAGGCCAGCGTGACGCGAACAAACACCCGCCGCTCAAGAATATCGGTGGCATAAAATTGTAAAACCCGAAAGATCCCGACAAACACCAAAATGACGGCCATGATACCGACAATGGTTACCACCATGACCGGAGAAACCGAAAAGGCAAAGGTATTCACCAACTCTTGAACCGTCAGTGGAATAATGAGAGAAAACACACCGACGGCTACCGCATAGGTGAGCATGGCAAGAAGAATGGAACGTTCCTGTCTTAAAAAGAGCTCAAGACGATCCAACGTTTCTCTCAATAACGGAGCCGAAGCCTTCATCGCGATCTAAAATTTCCCCTCTGGTTCTGTCTCTAGTTTTTTACGAGGTTCCGTTGACCCATCCGCCAATGGCCCATTGATACAGAGCTTGTGCTTTTTGATAGTCGGCCATGGCGGTCAACCACCCCTCTGCCGCCTGAAGGACATTACGCTCACGAAGATTCACAAAGAGGAGACTGGTCGCACCCATTTTAAATCTGGTGCGTTCACCCTTTTCTAGTTCGTGTGCCAATTGGAGCGCTTCCTTGGAGACCTGAATGCGCTCTTGCGCCCGTGTGATCGCGGATTGAGCATTCACCACATCCATGGTCACCTGTTGATGACGAAACTGCTGCAATAACTTAAGACGTTGAGCCTTCCCGGCCATCTGGAGTTGATCACCCCGTGCCCCACGTTGAAGAAAAGGAAAACTTAACTGGACGCCAAATCGATACCCGAGTCCCAACACAAATTCCCCCGGCTTCCTGGTCGGTTGCGCATCGGCGGTCAAATTGGGAAGGAAATTATTTTCCGCAACCTCCAAGTCAATATGATTAAATTCCGCTTCTAATTTGACGAGTTGAATCTCGGGACGGACGGCGGTGGCCCTTTGTTGCTCTTGTTTGATTGATGGAAGAACCTCAGCGGAATCAACAGCAGGAAACGAGGGTGCGGCCACATCCTGAGGAAGCACAAGATCATTGTCTTCCCATAAAAATAAAGCCAGCTTATATTGCTCCTGCTCGACCTGCCTCTGCGCTTTAATGAGTCCCTCCCGTCGTCGTTGCACTTCTTGGTTTGCTTCGATGACATCGAACCGAGCTCTGGCTCCCTCTTTGGCTTGTTTGGTCAATTGAGTAAACCTGGCTTCAGCAACCTCAACGGCTTTTTTCTGAACCTCCATCAATTTCCAGGCAGTCACCCAATTCCAATATTGGGTGGCTGCACCCAGGTATAAATCCTGGCGGGCCTGTTGAATCTCCAGTTCGGCTTGTTTGTCAGCCAAAGAAGATTTTTGTAATTCCGCATGATCCGGGTTCGTGATGAATCCACGAAGAAGCGGAAGAACAATGCCTAGGAGGGGTTGATTCGACGTATTCACGGCTAAATCCGCCACTTCTACATCCCCGATCCCAGCACGAAATCCCGCAAACCCTTTCATCCCCCAGGGGTGACGCATCTCAACAAATGTGTCATTGAACCCAACGCTGGTGGTGTTGCCATCTTTGACCAATCGTTCCAACTCCCAATCGTTCACCAGATTCGGCTCAAACTTTCCTAATGCGGTCAACAATTTTCCTCTGGCCACCATTTTTTGCGTTTGGCTTCCCTGAAGAAGAGGATGACCCTTTTCCACTTGTTTCAATACGTCCTGAAGGGTGAGGAACGATGCGCCAGAAGCTTGTTGAGACAAATTACCTGGTTGATTGGCCCATAGAGGCGAGACGAAAAAGACCATCAATAGGCCTACAAGAGTGAAGTAGTGAAGCCTCATTTTCCCTCCTCCTAGATGAACATTGAAACGAAAAGAACGACGAAAAAGAAGTCCGACGTTATTTTCCCGGTCTTCCTGCTTTCGGTAACAACACATCTGTCAAACGAAATTCTCCAGACTCATAGTCTGCAGGGAACAAATTAAACCTCCGCCATATTTCATACCATAGTGGCACACGATTTAAGATGACCCAACCCATCACTTGAGTCCCTTGTCGTACATGTTGTTGAGATGGCCAGCTTCGTCGTTCGGAGTCTGGCACGACCCAGAATCGGAACTTTCCATTCGCAGAAGCCGATTGATCGACCACCTGAATATGGCCATCATAGGTACCAGCCATTAATTCCGGCCAGGCAGGAAGTGGAATCGCGGGAACCCCATGAAACAGCAAGCGAACCGAACGTCCAGGTCTTAAGAGAGGCGCATCAATGGAATTGGCCCACATTTCAACCGCCGGCGAGGCATTGCCGGGGACTATCGTAAATAACAGATCCCCTGGATGAACGATTTCACCCGGACCAATTCGCTTCAGACGGACCACAGTACCATCCAACGGTGCCACAACCCGTCCCGCTACACGTCGCTGAAGGGCATTAGAACGAGTCAACTCTAAATCCGCAATTTCTTTGGAGGCCTTGGCGGCTTCGCCAAGAGCTGACGCTCGTTGCGACCGTGTCTCCAAGAGACGTTGCACTAATTCTGCGTCGATATGTTCGCGATTGTGAGCCAAAGCCCGTCGAGCCTGTTGCGCTTCCCGAAGTGTGGCCTCAACCGCTTTCATCTCTGCACCAGCCGCAGTAGCCGATTGAATCGCCAGCTCTAATTCTCGCCGAGAAAGGAGTCCATCCGCTTCCAGAACCCGTGATCGCTCCAGGTTTAACATAGCCGTTTCTTCAGCCACCTTGGCGGCCGCGACACGTTGTTCGGCGCTTTGCACTTTATGCTCGGCTTCCGACACTCTGGCCCCAGCCGACGTTGTCGCAGCCTGAGTCAATGTCGCCATTTCTTTGAGTTGTTCCGCCAGGATATTGGCGCTCTCCATGGCCGCCTGCCTCCGCTCTTCCAAAGCCTGCCGCGATTGATCCAACCGTTGAAGGAGATCCTGTGCCATAAATTGAGGATTGACATCCTCCATCTCGAGAATTAAGTCTCCTTTCTTCACCACCACACCTTCATTCACATGCCAGGCTCGGATACTTCCATTAATTTGTGCATGA
>JAOUQB010000374.1 GCA_029879555.1 Nitrospirota bacterium
AGACGGTCACAATTCCTGAGCAGTCGAGCAATTGGGGAAAATATATTCAACTGACGGCGATTGGGCACAAGCTTAATCAAGGATTTGATCATCCCGAGGAAGGGGCCGGGTTAGAGCTCTATCTTGATGCGAAAGTCATTTCTGTCAAACATCTCCCGCCTGAGTAGGACTTTCTCTTTATCGAAATGCTGTCGGTAGGTCATTTTTTTGCTTCCATTTCTGTCCTATTTGAACTCCTTTTCAGCAGGGATTGCCTCAATATCTTGGTTGGGACAATTGGGTGGCCTGTGGGTTTAGAAAGGAGGAGCAGGCCTACTGAATTTTGGTATAGACCGGTAGGAGGAAGTGGTGGTGGTAATCGATGCCGGGTCGTGTTCCTTGGACTTCCAATTCCCAGAATGTGGCAGGGCGTTCGCTTGGGGTGCTGGTGAGGTTTGTATCGTTCGGCAGATTCCATACGCATCGGAGTTCGCCGGTTTCGTTGACTTGTTCCCCTCGGGTTGTTTGGGCCTCGTGATAGATTTGGTAACAAACCACGATTGACTCCCGTTTCTGTCCTCCTTCTCTTTCTCGAATTTCGTAAGCTTCTTCGATACACCGAAGGTTTAATTGCACATTCGTCAGATCTTCCGGCATGCCTTCAATGGTGAGATACATGGGCTGACCTAAGAAAAATGGGAAATCGGAAAATTTGACTCTTCCATTGCCAAACGTCAAAAATTGTCCAACATTTTTGAGGAGATAACTTCCAACCCCCAAGAGAATCAAGCCATCGAGTAGCCCAGTGACGATTTGCCAAAAGAACCCGCCAGACTGAGACACGAAGGCAATCCAATTAAAGGGAGTAAGGAAAACAATAAACACTCCGAGTGCTAGTAAGCTGTTGAGAGATTCCTTCAGTGTATTATCCGTTATTCCTGACGCCTGCCAATCATAATCCCAGAGCCACGGCTTGTCGGGAAGTTGTTGTTTGCCATGAGAGAGATTCCACTGGCGATGGAGGCCTTGAACGCCATGAACGATGAGCCAGACCCCGCAAGCCACAAGCAGTCCCCCGCAAACACCAATAACCCACAGCGGAGCATGAATCGACGATTTGGAGTAATCCATCCACCCCATTCCAATTGCTAGGATAGGGGAGCCCATGAGGGCAAAGGCCCCACCGAACAGAATGGCTGACCAGCCATGAATCGTGGTGTGACTTAAGGGTTTGTGGCCGGTTAGGGCAATACGCCCTGTTGGTGGTTGGAGGGTAGGGGCCATGGCTTTTTTTCGTAAAATCTGAACAGTTCGGATCACCGTCATGAATGACTAGTATTTTCGGTTGGTCTTCTCTTTAAATTGATGTGATGAGGATTCCCGGGTTTCGCCTTCGCGTCAAGCACCAATGAGGCGTCAAGATCGAAACTTAACGCTCAGCTCATCAGTTTTACACTCAGCGTGGATATCCGTTTTCTTCATCAGGAACCAATTGGGTATACTGGCGGATATTTTGTTGGGGGTGTTGAATTTTTCTGAAAAGGGGACATGATGAAAGAAATCCTGATAGTAGGGGCAGGATCAGTTGGGGGATATTTTGGGGCGCATTTAGCACGGAAGCATTCAAATGTGTCTTTTTTGTTACGGCCCAAGACTCAAGCGGCGGTGGCTCAACATGGGCTGACGATTCGGAGCGCTATTGGGGAAAGCTTTACGGTGCGCCCTCAATCTGCTTCAAATCCACAAGACTTACCGCAATCCGATCTGATCATATTAGGGGTCAAGGCCTATGACTTGCCAGAAGTGATGGATCAGATTGAGCCGGTGCTCAAATCTGATACGACGATTCTGACGTTACAAAATGGCGTCACGATTGAAGATACCTTGAAGATGCGATTCGGGCGAGAGCGAGTCGTCGGAGGTGTGGCCTTTATTTATTCTAAAATTGTCGAGCCTGGCGTGATTGACCATTTCAAAAAAGGGTTGGTGACGATTGGAGAGCTGATGGGCTTGGAGACGCCACGACTTTTACAGGTGCAAGCTCTTTTTAAGGAAGCAGGGATTCCGTGCTTCCTAACTGAAGATATTCGCAAGACCAAATGGGAAAAGATGTGTTGGAATTGTGTGTTTAATCCCCTGACTGTTTTGATGAATGATCATGTGGCGAAAGCCTTGGATGCACCGGAACTGCAACCCGTGATCGCGACGATTGTCCGGGAAGTAGCCGCTGTGGCTATGGCGGCGCATCGGGTACCGTTGGATGGGAATATGCCAGAAAAGGTGGTGAAATGGTCCCAGGAACTCCGGGATATTCATACGTCAATGTATGATGACTGGAAGGCTGGGCGGCCTACAGAAATCGATGAATTGAATGGCTATATCGTCCAACGTGGCCAAGAATTCGGCGTGCCGACACCCATGAATGAAATGCTTACTGCCCTTATCAAAGGGATGATGTCGCAGCACGTTTGCAATGAGCCTGTCCTCAATGTGGAGGGAGCCGTACAGCAATCGCTGCGATTCTCTCGAAAGCATCTTAGTCAGTTAGCCTTGGAGCATCAGATTTCTGATGTGGGGCGGGTCATGCCTAGTATGCGTGGGACGGGTGTAAAAGTTAAAGCGATACTTGATGCTGCGACGCTTCAGCCTGGCGTTGATCATGTGACTTTCTATTCCCAAGACAGGAAATATTCCGCCTGCGTGACTCTTGAGCAGGCGAGAAATTTTGGAATTCTCTTATACGAGCTAGACGGGAGTGAGTTTCCAAGTGAACGAGGTGGGCCCTTTCGATTAGTGACTCCCGGTTTAGGGGATCTCTGTGCCAATGTAAAGCAGGTGGGCCGCATGGTCTTTTCTCAAGGATTGGCTCAGGATACGCGGCCCCTAGAGGCTTGTTCAGAAGACAGATAAATTTGGTTATTTTTTGGTTCTTTCTTTTTCTCAAACACCTTCGGCTGTCCTCCTCCGTCATCCTTCCTGTCTTTGCTTTGCGTGGTTGTTGTGTCTTTCCCACAATTTCCTTGGATTTTGTGGACTAACTATCTGTTTTTTCAGGTTTATTTGTCTGGCTTTCTGATTGCAAGTTTACGGATTGCGCCGTAAAATGACGGCTTCTCACTTACCTTATTTTTTTTCGGAAAGGATTACCTAGAATGGCAGAGCGAACGTTAGCGATTATTAAGCCTGATGCGGTAGCAAAGCATGCGATTGGCGATATTACTCGGCGGTATGAAGAGGCCAGCTTGCATCCTATCGCCATACGCATGATGCGGTTATCAAAAGCCTGCGCAGAGGGTTTTTATGCGGTGCATCGGGAGCGTCCATTTTTTAAGGATCTCACCACCTATATGTGTTCTGGACCGGTCGTCGTGCTGGTGTTGGAAGGAAAGGATGCGGTCAAGAAAAATCGAGATCTCATGGGTGCCACTGATCCCAAGAAGGCGGAGGCTGGAACGATTCGTGCCGTACACGGAGCGTCGATTGAAGCCAATGCGGTTCATGGATCTGATTCGGTCGAAAATGCCCAAATAGAAATTCGGTATTTTTTCGCAGAGTCT
>JAOUQB010000375.1 GCA_029879555.1 Nitrospirota bacterium
GAGAACCCGGTCGTTCCCGGCGGTTGCCAGGAATTTGCCATCAGCGGATAGCGCAATCCCTCGCACGGGCCCTTTGTGGGATTTGATCGTGCGAAATTGGCGGCCACTTTCGATATCCCACATTTTCACTGTTCCATCATCGCTAGCACTGATCAGGACCTTCCCGTCTTGGGTCACGATAAGGTTTCGCACCCATTCGGAATGTCCTTTTAGGGTGCGACGTTCTTCGAGATTGGGCATATTCCAAAATTTTATCGTGCAATCTCGACTGCCTGAAATCATGGTCAAGCCATCTGGAGTAAAGGTCAGGGCCCCAATCCAATACTGCATGGGTTTTTGAAAGCCTCCATGCTCATCGACATAGAATCCTCGGTTTTCCGTTTCTTCGTCGTCCTCGTCATCTCTCCAGTGGCCGTTCATAGAAATGGTTTCTTCGCCACTAGGCAGGACTTCATACATCTTGATTTTCCCGATATCACTGCCAGCCACGAGATGGAGACCATCCGGAGAAAACGATGAACAGACACTCCAATTGTGGTCAAATTGGTCCTTTCCTAGTAGGGACATGAGTTCGGTGCCGGTGGCAACTTCCCAGATCTTGATATCTTTATTTTGGCCGCAACGTGCGAGCATTAACCCATCCGGAGAAAATGAAATGCTTGTGACGGCATGATCGTAGCGGGTAAAGAGCAAGCGAAGCGATTCACCGGTTTGAGGATTCCATAAACGAATTGTTCGATCTTCGCTGGCAGTTGCTAAAAATTGGCCATCCGGACTGTATCGAACTTCTCGAACGACTTGAGTGTGTCCGCGAAGGGACCGAATGAGCCGACCGGTTTCAATATCCCAGAGACGAATATACCTGTCATTGCCTGCGCTGGCCAGGGTGAGTCCATCCGGGGAAAAGGCGACCGACCAAATTTCTTGGGTATGTCCTCGGAAGGACTTCAGTTCCTTAATGCCGCTTTTCCAATAGGGTAGGGAATCGAGAATGGGAGCCGGTTCTATCTCAGGTTGAGGAGTTCCCATCTGGGGAGAAAAAGTATCGGAGCTTGTCGTTTGTGTCATGAAGGTCCTCGTTTCGTAGGCTAATGATCAGGGCATGGGGTAAGCATTACGGTCGTTTATGATAGAGAGCCATGCGTTTCCCTTGCCAAATAGGAAAACCCATTTCTATAATCCAATCATCTTGATACTAATCGCCGCTTTTAAAGGGAGTCAAGACGCATCAGCCTGTGGTCATTCACGTATTGCTAAGGATTCATCGCCATCACTGGTCTTTTAGGTGATGAGAACCTACACGGAGGCTTGTTCATGGAAATCCGCTTTCAGCCCGCACTGCTTCAGGAAGTGATCGACTCGTTTGCTGAGAAGACTGAACGTGAGGGCGATCCAACCTATTATAATGAGTTTCATGAATTGGCTGATCCGATTTATGAGAAGTTTGCCCTTGATGATCGTGAGCCGGAGTTTAAGCGGCTCTATCAGCATTTATTTGCCAAATGGGGGTTTTCGGACATTCTCCGAGACGGATTCGATGATTTCCCTGCCCTTCGAGACAAAACCGGGATTGTGCTGGTGCGTGGGGTATTGAAGGAAGACCAAGAGGGCGTAGATGTCCTTCGGAAATGGGGTGTGGTGGAGGAAAAGTTGGCACGAGAATTTGAGGAAGCCGGCAAAAAAGGTGTAGGTATCAAATTGGTCCCACGGCGGTTCTATGATCCTGCGATCCCTCGATATTTGCGGCATGAACTCACCCATATTTCCGATATGCTTGATGAGAATTTTGGGTATGATCCTGATACAAAGGTCGGGTTAAACCCTGGTGAAGAACATTTGATCTTGAATCGCTATCGTGTGTTGTGGAGTTTGCATGTGGATAGTCGAATTGCCCGATCCGGGAAAGAGCCCATGTTCTCGCGAGAATATCGGTTTAGAGAATTTCGTTCGTGGTATCGTAAGATTCTCCCGGGGCAGGTGGAGTCGGTATTTGAAGGCATTTGGCAGACCGATTATTTGACTCATGCTGAGCTTGTGGAAATGGCATCGGACACCACTCGAGTTATTGAGCGCGCGGTGGAATTTGAAGAAAGTGAAGTGCCCGATGTTCCAACCAAACCGATGTTGCTCCCCGGCTTTCCGTGCCCCCTCTGTCGATTTCCAACGTATACCTGGGTAGAGAATATGGAGGAGACCCTAGAGGGCTTTATTCTAGATTTTATTCGTGAAAATCATCCCGGCTGGGATGTGGAGTATGGGGCTTGTGACCGTTGTGTGGAAGTGTATAAATTACGGGCCTCTGGCGTCGTATAGGGTTTGTGTCGATGGCATCATCTGAATCCTCTTCAAACAATGCGGGTAATGAACAGGCGTTGGGAAGACGAACGTTTCTTCGTCATTCAATGGTTTCACTTGGAGCCTCGGTCCAAGAGTTTATTAAGCATCGTGATGCGCCTTCTGCGAAAGAGACTGAAAAAGTAAAAGTCATAGAAAAGCCAGGATGGCTTCGGCCGCCTGGAGCTGTACAGGAAGATCTCTTTTTGGAACGTTGTACAAAATGTGGAGATTGCATTGATGCCTGCCCACATGACGCGATTGAGTCATTGTTGGTTCAAGAAACACCTGCTATTTATCCAGGGGAAACTCCCTGTCAGTTATGTGAGGACTTCCCTTGCGTGGTTGCCTGTGAAACGGAAGCGTTGATGCCCCTTCAGAATCTCTATGACGTTCGCATGGGAGTAGCCAAGGTTTCTCGAAATGTTTGTACCGCTGGAAACGGATGCAATGCCTGTGTGGCAAAGTGCCCTACCGGAGCAATCTCCATGGATTTTGGAGCGTTTCTCGTGGCAGTTGATGAAAAAAAATGTGTTGGGTGTGGTGTTTGTCAATATATATGTGGAGCGGTAAATGATCGGGCTGCCATTCGAGTGACGCCACATATGGTGCCAACCACCTCATGAAATAGGCCGCGTGAGTTTTTTTGAGCGGTTAATACGATAAAATACTTAATTGCTATAAAGTATCTGTTGTGATTCATATTAATAATATTCACAAAGCAAGGCTTTGATTCATTGAATAATTTTATTGAATCAAGATTCATAAAATTAAGGAAGGAGAATGTCCATTTGGATGATATTCACAGCTTGACTTCATAGGTCTGTTGTCCTATCATCTGGTCCCCTTTTCGTGAACAATTAGTAGGTTATTAATCAGAATTTATTAAAGAACTAAAATAAAGAAAATTTTTAATTTCTCAGGTGAATTCTATGGCAACTGTTGTTAAAGAAAAGAAAAATATAAGTGCAAATGGATCGTCTGGAATTGACGACCAAAAACCCGTGAAAATTTCTCCGAAAGATGCTCCCGCCGTTGATCGTGCTCTCTGCCGAAGCAAGCTCTATCTTTTGGTTTCTTGGGGATATTTGTATCCCGAAGATGATGAATTTCTTGACTATCTTCAGAGTGGAGAGTTTGTTGAGGATGGGCGAACAGCGCTAGAAGGATTACGAAAAGAGCTCAAGATCGGA
>JAOUQB010000376.1 GCA_029879555.1 Nitrospirota bacterium
ATCAACCGACTTTCAGAGGGGAGGCCTAGCAAATTGGCTGACGCCCCCGTGGAAATAATGAGCGTTTTGGTTTCAATGGTGTATTCGCCATCGACGGTGATACGAAAGGGGCGTGACTTCATGTCCACTTCCGATACATGGCCCTGTCGGAATTGTGTGCCAAATCGTTCGGCTTGCGCGCGCATGTCTTGAATGAGCTGGGGGCCCATGATGCCTTTCGGGAAGCCCGGGAAGTTTTCCACGTCCGTGGTCAAGGTGAGCTGCCCGCCTGGTTGGGATCCGTCAATTAACAAAGGGGAAAGATTCGCTCGAGCGGTATAGACCGCCGCTGTCAGTCCTGCCGGCCCAGACCCAAGAATTAGCACATCATGTACCATCGTCAGACTCCTTTACCTCGTCATGTGTACAAAGAAGATAACCGTGGCTTACGTTGAATCAAGTGAGAGATCGCGTGCGACCTCACTGGTGAGCTTCGGATTGATAGCTTCTATACAATGATTTTACAGCCCGGCGCAACCGTGGCCGTGTCCAGGTCCCATCGAGGACGGTGTCTGCATATTGGAGTTTTTCGCGGAAGGGCATTTGATGTCTCATGCGGCGGAGGGCTGCAGTCTTGGTGAGACCATCTCGGCGACAGACTCGAGAAATCTGCGTGGATCGGTCAGCCTTCACGACGATGACATGATTCATGCGCCGATGGGCTCCCGCTTCAATAAGTAAGGCGGCATCATAAATAATCACCGCATGAGGATTGGCTGCGTTGATGGTTCTCGTCAGTCGTGCCTGCTCTCGCGCCACTCGAGGATGAATGATTTTTTGGAGAATTTTCAGCTTAGCAGGGTTTTTAAAAACGAGCTGGGCCAGGGCTTGACGATTAAGTGTGTGATCCGAATGCAGGACTTCTGGACCAAACTGGCGTTTAATGTCTTTCCAGGCTGGTTTCCCTGGCTGAACAACATCTCGAGCCAGTTGATCGGCATCAATAATGGTGGCCCCACATGCCTGGAAGAGGCCAGCGATGGTCGTCTTTCCTGCCCCTAATCCACCAGTTAATCCTACGATTATCATGGTGGAAACGATAGCATAGCGAAGGATAGGCAACAATCAAGAGAAATACCTTTTGCCTTGGCTTGACCCTGCTGAATCTCATCAGGTATGTGAGTATGCTGTTCGGTGCATGGTCATTTTTTGGCAACCTGACTTCCCTCCTGATAGACTTGAATCTATGAGCCTCAATCGACTTTCATTTCTCATGATTTGGTGTTTCTTTTTGGTGCCAGGGGTCTTTTTCGTTCAATCCTCAGAGGTTGTGCTGGCAAATTCCCCTAGTGAGGTGGCGCCTACGCCTATTGACTCGAACGTGTGGCAGGTCGCGTCGGATGGGTCTGGGGAGTTTACGTTCATTCAAGAAGCCATTGATCAGTCGAAATCGGGTGATACGATTTTGATTAAAGCGGGAACCTATCCTGAAGATGTGACGGTTCACAGTAAAGATGGCTTGATGATCATTGGAGAGGGGATGGATCAGGTTTTCATTACTGGGGAAAAGCGCGTAGGTTCTTTACATATTGGGAAATGGCCCTATGGTGCCACCAATGTGACGATTCAAGGTTTGACGGTGTTTCAGCATGGTGGCTTGGGTGTGGGAATTTTTAATGGAAGTGGTGTTCATCTGAAGCAGATTCATGTAAAGGGGATGATCTTTAGCCAACAAGTTCAAGATGTGCACATCGAAGACTGTATCATTGGGGAGAGTGAGACGACGGGAGTGGCGTTTGCGAATTCTTCAGGAGTCCTCACTGGGAATCGGATTCACCACAATGATCATGGCATTGCCCTGGGAGGGAATTCTGAGGTGACCCTTCGACACAACGTGATTTCTCACAACCTGTATGAAGCGGTTCTCATGACTGATCAGGCCAAAGCGACGGTGATTCAGAATACCCTCGTGCGCAATGGGGGTGGTATTGCTTTTCATGATAAAACCGAGGCCTCTGTTCGTGGCAATATTATTAGTTATAGTAATGTGGGCTTGTTATTTTCCCCGGACAGTCATACGACCTTGGCGTTCAATGCGCTCTCTGACAATCAGGGCGATTATCTCCTACAGGGAATCCCTCCCATTCCGAGCCCTCAACGTGCCGGGAAGACCGATGTGACCTCCGCCCCTGGTTTTGTGAATCCCCAAGAAGATGACTTTCATTTGCGCCAAGATTCTTCCTTGCTGCATCACGGAGAATTTTCCTATTTAGGTGCACTCCCTCCTCTTGCTCCTTAGCCTGAGTTCTTTACTTGCCTAGAGCCCAGTTGGGTTTGGCGAAAATTGAAACTATCCTACAAGAAATAATCTCGATGGTTTTTTGAATTAGGACGAGGGTTTAGGCCGAAGAATCAAGCGGGCATGTTCAGCGTCGAGTGTCACGAGGAAATGCTTGAGAAAGGACATGCCGAGTAAGCCTTCGATCTGTTCTGGGATATCAGGAAGATCGTGGATGGCGACGGCGACATGATTGGCTTGAGCTGTTCCCACTTGGAGTGAGGCAAGATAGTTCATATTGACTTGCACAGAGCCGCCGGCGGTGTTGACTGTGAGCAATTCATTGTCCGTGGTGCCAAGAATACCTAGGTCTATGGCGATCGCCGTGGACAGCACGGTCATTGAGGCTCCCGTATCGACAATGAGATGCGCTGTTCGTTCATTGTTCAGCGTGACCTGCGCCACAAAGGATCCGCCAATCTTTTGGAGCGGAATGGTTGAATCGGTTTCTTCAAGAGAGTCTTGCTTCGATTCCTGGGGTAGTAATGAATTTGGAGGGATCTCATTTTTATTAGGATATTCCGGTGTTTTTCTCCTCTTATTGGGCTGAGGCGAATCTATTTTTAAGGAGGGCGTGGAGATCACTGACCCTTCTAGTTTGGCGCAATTTGTTAGCTGTGCCGGATTATCGGTTAATATCGCGGCTCCAGATGTATCCTGGCATCGATACATGGCCGTCAAGCCTGGTGATGCCAAGAAGACGATTTGAGTCGCCATAATTAATGATGTCCACTTGATAGTCATAGGCAGGTCTCAATTCCCGGGAAGGTGAATGGCGTCAACGATAAAATCCTACCAGGCTGAAGGGGGAAAGAGCTACGTTGGAGATTAACTACGGGTTTCGGGTGTGAGGGGAATTGTGGCTTGCACCTGGTTTCCAGTTTCCCAAACTTGTGTTGAAAGGACAATGGTTTCTGGGTCAATTTTATGTACCTGAACCTGGCCTTCCAGCATTTCTCCCTGTTTCACAATGTAAATCGCTTGTCCATTCGTGAGAAAGGCCTGACTTTCTCCCCCCTTCGTTAAATATCCGAGAAAACGGAATTGATTGAGTTGTTGCCGGGCTCGCTGTGCCGCCAGCTCTGCCGGGGAGGGGCCTGGTGGCGGGGGGGCGCTAGGAGTCATGTTGGGGCGCGAGGGTGGGGGACTTGGGTTTTCTGGCATCGCGACTATAGT
>JAOUQB010000377.1 GCA_029879555.1 Nitrospirota bacterium
CACTGATTGTGTCAGTTCATCGGGTAGTGGGGAAATTCAGAAGTTTGAGGAGGTGAGGTTTGACCACCAATTCGGCTTTTCAGTAGGGGTGACTCGAGGATGTACATTTTTTTACGATAAATGAGAACGAATAGTAGAAACCGTTCCTCGGGGGAATTGGAATTCACAGTCATGGTGCGCAGCTCTGCACATGTGATTTGACTCTACTTGGCATGATTCAACAAGACGGAGCAGGCCACCTCATCCCTTGTGGGGCTCTTCTCATTCCCTCACGGGGGAAACGCCAATACCATGTTATGGATTAAGAACATCCTCTATACCCTTCTCGTTCCCTGTACGGTGGCGATTTATCTGCCGTGGCTCTTCCTCCCCGATCAGCCTGCAAGTTCAGGAATCTGGCTGATCCTGGCTATCGGCCTTTTTTTTCTCGGGACTACGGTCTATGCATGGTGTCTCTGGGATTTTGCAACCGTTGGCGAGGGAACTCCCTCGCCATTTGATGCCCCAACGCATCTGGTGGTTCGGGGCCTCTACCACTACACGCGAAACCCCATGTATGGAAGCGTCCTGCTCCTCATCCTAGGATGGATCATCCTCTTCCCTTCCATTCCTCTTCTCCTCTACGGTCTCTCGGTGGGATTCTCCTGCCATTTGCTGGTCACTCTCTACGAAGAACCCGATCTTCAAAAGGTTTTTCCATCCTATGGCGACTATTGCAAAAAAGTCGGGCGTTGGATTCCTCGTATCAGGATGAGGAAAACGCCCAAGAGTTGATCTGGGAGAGGTCTTGTCCGTTCATCTGCCTCTGAATCCGAGTACGGCATGTTGATCTACGTGCAAAGGGGAAAAACATGGTTGGACAACGAATGTAAGCCTGGTATCCCGACAGTGGCACCCCAAGGAAGGCCCAACAAGAACGAGGGTTGGAATTTTTGTTGCGTAATCTCTCTTGGTGCAAAGAGGATAACTGAGGTTGGGGGAATCGAGGTTACGCTGAAAAGACTTCAGGTTTCATTAGAGGTATCAGTGTCTTGTACGACAAGGACGCCACGCATGATGGGGTGAAAGGAGCAATGGTAGGAATACGAGCCCGGTGAAAGTTGATGCACGGTGAAGTTGCTGTTAGGGCCGAGCGGACCAGAATCAAAGGCGCATCGTGCCCCATTCCTGCATTCGTCATGGGTTATCGAGTGAAGCGCGCTCGTCGGATTTTCCCAGGAAATAGAGGTATTCGAATTAATCTGAACGAATGTTGGGGAGTAATAAGGGGCGAACGTGCCAATGGTAATGCGCATGGTCGATGGAGCGGCCAACGCCAATGAACTGAGAGTGAAAAGGCCTAAGAGCAAGAGAGCAAGAATGCGCTGAGGCCAACGTACGGATTTGCAAGACATCTGAATTCTCGTGCCTTTGGCTCTAGGATGAGGGGGTAATTCCTGGCATTCTCATGCCTTCCTTCTACGTTTTCTACTGGCCGACAAATGAATTGTCAGCCTCCTCTCTTAGAATTATACACTGTCGAGGGGCTCTCTTGTCAGGTGCCTGGTGTGGTGCGGGCCAAAAATTCTGAGCGGATATGGGCTGGGGTTTGAAGGTGCAAGAAAATGGAGAAAAACGTGGAAAGTTCTGTTTAAGAAGATGTACAGGGAAAGAACCAGTGGCCCAATGTTGGCAAAGTTGGAGGAGCCTCCTGCCTACGGGCCAGCTCTTTGTAGAGCTGGCCCGCAGGTGTCGGTCGTTGTCAGAAAACACACCAAAGCAAAGTCTTAGCCTTCTACTGTGGACACGGCGGACGCATGGCCGTCTTGAGTCACCTCAGCTTTGACTTTGGCGCCAGGCTGAACTTTTCCGATGATCATGGTGCTTTGGTCGACATGAACACGTTGTTCTTTGCCGGCGCTATCCATGATGACGAAAAACGAGCCATCAATTTCCATGAGGGTTCCTTGCACGATCGGGCTACCTTCTGGGGGAGGTGGTGCACTTTGGACAAACGAGGCCGTGGTCAATCCAAAGGCACACAGTATTGCGAGCACAGTAAAAAATCGTTTCATCATAAACCTCCATCGTGTTGAGAATTGTTTAATCATACCCCAGGGCTTTTGTGGAACCATACGCGTACACAAACAGAGAGCAATAAAGATACCTATTGAAAAGAGCAAGGAAATTTATTCAATAAATCAACTGGGTAACTGGGAGGAATCTTGGAAAGCGATGCAAACACGCGGGATGGGCTGTAGGAGGGATCCTTCAGATTTGTCCCATGGCATGCAGTCTGCCTAGAAATGACAGGGGAAATTCGCGGAGTATTGAAAGTGAAAAGGGTGAGGACGATAGAAGTTGAATTAGTCAACCAACCAACGGCCGTTCGTAGGATTAATCGATGGTGAAAAAGCTCACGGTCCGTCAGGGCCGTCTTTCCTGGCAGCCTGGGAAAAAGCTTGATGCAATGCCTATCTCAGTTTGATGGGCAAGTGGGTGAATCTTAAGAAAGAATGAAATATGAAAGTACTAGCCCTTAGATGCGGCATTTCCTGTAGGCATTCAATCCTTCGGCTTCAGCATGTTGATCGAAGAGAACAATTGGGTTTCTTCGTCAGGTGTGGCAAAACGCCAAGCGCCGACGGGGAGATCCAAGTGCAACGGCCCGATTTTGACCCGTTTCAGATCCAGAACTTTGAGCGGCGTGTGAAATTTGTGATCGTTCAGGGCATGAAAGAGGCGCCGGAGATGCCGATTTTTTCCCTCACGCAAGACGACCTCTAACTGAGTCTTGGGGCCGACTTCTCTTATCTTGGTTATCTTATGAACCTTTAAGGTTCCGATTGAGGTGGGCAGGCCTTGTAAGGTACGGGAGAGATCGTCATCTGAAATTCTTCCCCGGATCTCAATGTCATAGACTTTTTCGCATCGACCGGGCTCCGTGAGCCGGTCCACTATGATGCCATTTTGAGTGAAGAGCAAGAGCCCACGAGAGTCTTTGTCCAGTCGCCCGATAGGGACCCAGCCTTCCTGCAACACAAAAGGGGGCAGCGCATGATAGACGGTTTTCCGTTCCCGCTCATCTTTTCGAGTGACAAGAACCCCTTTGGGTTTATGAAAAAGGATGAGAGGGGTCCGTTCCAGGCAAGAGGGGATGGTTTTCCCACTCGGTACAGGTGAAAATTGGGGGCGGCGCTCTGAAGGGTGTGGCGAATGCGTTCTCATGTGCGTGTCGTGTCCGTTCGTCAGGAGCGAAGACGATCAAAGAGTGGCTTAACTTTCAACTAAAATATTTCAGAACCCCCTCGCCCTTGAGGGAGAGGGTTGGGGTGAGGGTGAACGGCGTATTTGATGGTTAAAGCACTATAGTACCGCAATGTGCCAAATGTTCGACAAGAGGAATGCTGCTTCTCAAGGGGTACCCTAAAGAATGCGTGTCGTGGATTATTTGACGGGGAGCTTGCGAGAGAAAAACGTGTTCAGAAAGACCCTATG
>JAOUQB010000378.1 GCA_029879555.1 Nitrospirota bacterium
GCGGCTGGAAATCCGAATCGTTTGGTGACCTACATTGAGGGATCGAGTGGCGATGCCAAAATTCTGAATCCTACGTTGAATGCCGATTCAGCCAGTTCCAGTATTGTGAGTCAGGTGTTTGAAGGACTTTTAGATCTCGATGAAAATCTGAACTTACGGGGACGATTGGCCACGGATTGGCAGATTTCTGAACGTGCCTATCTTGCGGTGAATGCGCATCATCGGTTTCCGGATGGCACCGAAGTGACGGGAGCGCGGCTCTTTCAAAAAATTCAGACGGCCTGGAAAACTGGAGCTGATGAGGGATTGACCACGTATATTAAATCCATGGACCTCCTACCAGCCACCAAGCGGAAGGAGACCATTTCCTTATTACTACCCAATGCGGAAGGCCGGCCACAATTGAAGGACGTTTCCGTGACGGTTCAGGTTCCGGAGCGAATCGCGTTCACGCTTTCACAAGTCGACCAAGATTTATTTGATCGTCTCCAGCCGATTGTCGGTCAACAGTATTTCGAGCACTTTTCCTACGAGGACGTGATACATCCTGAGGAAGGGCTCGCAAAGGAAACTGAAGAAGCGCTTCGCACGAAATATCCGGACATCTTGTCTATTGGAGAGCATAATCCCACCATTCTGTTTCAGTTGCGGAAGGGCGTGACATTTCAAGATGGCCATGAATTTGATGCGGGGGATGTGAAGTTTACCTATGAAGCTATTATGAATCCGAAGAATCTCTCGCCCCGGACCCCGGATTTTGAGCCCATTAAAACAGTGGAGATCGTGGATCCGCATACCGTGAAAATCATCTACAAGCGGTTATATTCCCCGGCGATTAATGCTTGGACGATGGGGATTCTTCCGGAACATTTATTGAATGACGCGGCCTTGACCCGTGAAAAACAAGCCCGTGGCCTTTCAGATGAAGCACAAAAAAACTTTGGGATGCGAGAGAGCCAATTCAATCGACATCCGATAGGCAGCGGGCGGTTTCAATTTGTGGAATGGCAGGGGGATGAATTTATTCATCTCGAGCGATTTGATAAATATTGGGAAGGCCCAGCGCAATATCAAGATTTTTACATGCGCATTATTCCGGAACTCTTTACGCAGGAGGTGGAGTTTCGCACCGGCGCCATCGATTTTTATGGCGCGCAACCCCATCAAGTCGACCGCTATAAGAACGATCCCACGTATCAATGGTTCTCCAGTTTGGGCTTTGCCTACACCTACATTGGCTATAATAATAGGAAGCCGTTGTTTGCCAATGCAGAAATCAGAAAAGCCTTGGGCATGGCCATTAATGTGGGGGAAATTATTCAGTATCTCATGTATGGAGAAGGCGAACGGACAACCGGTCCCTATCCCAAAAATACGGAATGGTACGACCCGACCATTCAACCGCTTCCGTACGATCCTCAAGGAGCCCAAGCTATCTTCCAGGCACATGGGTGGAAGAAAAATGGCGATGGATGGCTGGAAAAAGAGGGAAAGATTTTTGAATTCAATCTCATTACCAATAACGGCAATCCCATTCGAAAAAACCTGATGACAATCGCGCAAAATGCCTGGAAAAAAATCGGGGTCAAAGTAAATACCCAAGTATTCGAGTGGGCGGTGTTCTTGGGTGACTTTGTGAATACTGGGGCGTTTGATGCGGTGGTGTTGGGGTGGAGTATGGGCATTGATCCCGATCTGTACCAGATTTGGCATTCAAGCCAGGCGGGACCTCAGCAACTTAACTTTGTGGGCTATCAGAGTCCACGAGCTGATGAACTGATTGTCCGTATTCGGCAAGAATATAATCGAGATCGTCAACGGCAACTCACACACGAACTGCATCGATTGATCCATGAGGATCAACCCTATACATTCCTGTATGCCCCCTTAAGTACGAGGGTGTTGGATAAGAAGATTGTGTTGGTGAATACAGGCGGCGATGGGAAAGAGACCTATCGAAAGATTTATCCGACCAAGAGTGGAGATATTACCTTTCATTTTCACAAATGGCGTAAACTTGAATTCACGCCGGATTTTTAGTGGACACGATGCACCGAATGATCTGTTTGTGATGCGCTGACCATGTGGAATTTTATCCTTCGTAATATTGGACAACGGTTGATTTTGCTGGTCATCGTATCCTTCGTGGCCCATTCCTTTATCCATTTGGCGCCAGGAGAACCCAGCGAAGTGGACCCCATGAATCCCCGGATGAAGCCGGAGGATATCGCTAAAATTCGCGCAGCGTTTCACCTTGACGATCCACTGTATGTCCAATATGCCTATTGGATTCGGGATCTGGCATCGGGAGAATTGAAATCGTTTAAGGACAGTCAGCCGGTCCTTCCCAAAATTTGGGATCGGTTTCTTAATTCGTTGCCCCTGTTTATCTTAGCCACGATTTTAGTCTGGACATGGGCGTTCCCGACTGGAATTTATGGGGCCGTGTTTCGAGGTGGCCTGTATGACCGGAGTACCGTTTTTTTATCATATGCGCTGATTTCCGTCCCGGGGTTTTTCTTGTCATTTTTGGCTATTTTATGGGTCGTGGGATGGTTTGGTGTGCCCGTTATCAGTATCAAGACGTTCGGCATGGAGCATGCTGAGCCAGCCTATAAAATCATGGATCGCGTGTGGCATTTGGTGATTCCATCCGTTATGGCGGCTGTTGGGGGAATTGCGATTTTGTCCCGATATGTTCGATCTCAAATGCTAGAAGTCTTGAGTCAGGATTATGTGCGGACGGCCAGAG
The DNA here is from genome assembly GCA_029879555.1 of Nitrospirota bacterium. Classification (GTDB taxonomy): domain Bacteria; phylum Nitrospirota; class Nitrospiria; order Nitrospirales; family UBA8639; genus Nitrospira_E. Next base: position 2,753 of record JAOUQB010000378.1, read on the forward strand.
CCAAAGGTCTGGAAGAGGACACGGTGATCTATGGTCACGCACTTGGCAATGCATTATTACCCTTTGTCACGATGTTTGGCCTCCTCCTCCCAGGACTCATTGGCGGGTCGGTTATTTTTGAACAGATTTTTGCCTGGCCGGGATTGGGGCGATTGGCGTACGAAGCCATTCTGTCACGAGATTTTCCTATCATTATGACCTTGAATTTTATTGCAGCGGTTTTAACACTGGCAGGAACCCTACTCTCGGATATTCTCTATGCAGTGGTGGATCCAAGAATCCGCTTGCATTAATGAAAAGACATTGAAAGTCCTCACTGTATGAAGACTCCCCAGGCATCAGCTTCGAATCAGGTGAACATTATGTCCTTAGATCCCGAAGCGATGGCTCCCCCCGAAACGCCCTGGCAAGAATTCCTGCGAATCTTTCAGAAAGATTACCAAGCTCTTTTTGGGTTTTGGGTGTTAATGCTCCTGTTGGTGACCGCATTGCTTGGGAAGGCGTTCACAGAATGGTGGGTGGTGTTTGATCCTGAGGTCGTCCGCCTTACCGACAAATTTCTTCCTCCCTTTTCCGTCCCCTCACCAGATAGCCTTCCAACCGATAGGCCATTTGGCGGCATGTATCTTATGGGCACCGACGAATTGGGACGGGATGTGTTTGCGCGAATGTTCCAAGGCTCATTTGTATCGCTGTCAATCGGGTTTGTCGCTGTGGGC
>JAOUQB010000035.1 GCA_029879555.1 Nitrospirota bacterium
CGTTCACGATACAGTTATGAAGAAATAGTCGATGATGACTCGTACCGATCCCCCTCACGACGCTGAGGAGGCAGAACAGAATCAACGCCGGCGGAGGGAGAATCCAAAGCCGTAGAATCTGGGAATATGGCCAGTTGATGAATCATCCTCAAATTCTCACGTACCACACCGCGGTTTCGGTGAATAACTGACAACGCTTTTTCCCCCATTTGATCGGCTTCCACCGGATGTTCAATCAAGTGGAGGAGATGAGGGAGTAACGTATCAGGTTGATGGATTTGAATGGCCCCTCCAGCGTCAAGGAGCTGACGCGCAAGATCCCGACAATGGTCCACATGTGGTCCAAAGACCACAGGTCGAGCCCATTGAGCTGGCTCTAACAGATTGTGCCCCCCAATAGATACAAAGGTGCCCCCAACCACCCCGAGCACTCCCACGCTATAGACATTGGGCAATTCCCCTCGCGAATCCAAAAGAATGACTCGGGGCAATTGATCATCAATCGTCCCAGGTTGGCCATCGGTCATCTGACTGCGTCTGACACAGGTCAATCCATGACACCGAATGATATCTTCCAACCCTGAAGCCCGCTCAATATGCCTGGGAGCCATCACGAGCACCACATGCTTCTGCGTCCGTGACAAATCCTGATAGGCCCGCAACAGAATTTCTTCCTCCTGTGGATGTGTACTTCCGGCCACAATCACCAATTCGAAATCCTTAATTCCCAATAGATGTCGAATGGTCTTTGTGACCTCCCTATGGTCTGAACGCTCAAATGATTGGTCAAATTTCATATTGCCTGTCACATGAACATTCTTCGTTTTAGCGCCTAATTCTTTGATCCGCTCAGCATCTTGAGCGGTTTGCATCAACGCCATATCAAGCGACGCCCAAATTGGCATCATGAAACGTTTCACTAACCGATATCGAGAAAACGAGCGGGAAGAAACTCGCCCATTCACCAGACATATCGGTACCTGCTGTTGATGAAGTCTGGTCAATAAATTTGGCCAAATTTCTGATTCCACCAATATAAACATGTGCGGGTTAAGTACTCGGACATACCGAGTCACGGCCCACCAGAAATCCAACGGGGCATAACAATGAATGGCAATCCCCTGTAAGCGGTTGAGTACCATTTCCCGCCCAGTTTCCGTCACGGTGGAAACGACAAAGACTTGGTGGGGATCTTTCTCTTTCATCGCTCGGATTAACGGAACTACGGCAGTCACTTCACCCAAGGAGGCGGCATGAACCCACACCACTGGGCCAGACAGGCCCTGTAACCCACCCGGAACTTTCCCCAATCTGGCAAGGATTCCTCGTTGACACCGCTTGGTTGTCAGAAGCAGTCCCATGACCATTGGGAAACTGGTGATCAGAATCATATTGTATAAAAACAAGAACATGAAGGTGTTACTCGTGGATAGCGGGGGAGTCATCGTTCATGGCATGAAGAAAGCTTTCCAAAGGATCGGACTGTTGAACGGCCAGATCGGCATGACCAGTTAAGGTATTCAAAGCTCGTTCCAACTTCATTCCCTGTTTAACCAAGGCTTCCTTCCCAAGGTCTGGCGCTATCCAGAGAGGATCTCCCCAAACAAACAAACCTTTCGTCCAAGGATAAGGGATTTGAAATCGGTCCCAACTTGAAAAGACTTTTTTTTTGAGCAGGCAAAGGTCAAGGGCACGATAGGGAAACCCGTCAGCTTGGCAAGTAAGATCACTCCCATTTGGACATGGCACGCCGGCCCACGAGGGCCATCAGGTGTGACAACCAGATCCTGCCCTTGGCGCCCCACGCTGACTAGCTCACGAAGTGCTTGTGCTCCCCTGCGTGAACTAGACCCTCGAATCGCCTGAAAACCAAATTGCTGCATGATGCTTGCAATCAACCCTCCATCCCGATGTTGACTGATGAGAATCGAAGCCATAGTCCCACGATAAGCCAAAGGCATCATCAGTTGGCGCCCATGCCAAAATGCGATAATGATCGGCATTCTTTTTCGCACGAACACATCAACCCCTTCCCCTCCGACAGTTGTCCAGGTCATGGTCTTCCCTAGGAGTCGAATACCCCACGACGCTATGACCGGAAGCACAGAGTGCGTTAACCAATTCACGACAGGCCTCTTAGTTGTCAGACGCTTCATGTTGCCGAAAGCGGTTCGAGTTGGGTCAGTTGAAATTGCGTTTGATACAAGCGTGTGTACAATCCGCCCTTTTGTAATAATTCGACATGGGTTCCTATTTCTTCAATACGTCCCCGCTGCATGACGACCAAACGATTCGCATGTTGAACCGTGGAAAGTCGATGAGCTATCACCAACGTGGTACGACCTTTCATAAGATTAGCCAGAGCTTGTTGCACAAGTTTTTCTGATTCAGAATCTAACGCAGACGTCGCTTCATCAAGAATCAAAATTGGAGGGTCTCGAAGAATAGCACGGGCAATGGCCAACCGCTGCCGCTGCCCCCCAGATAGCTTTAAACCATTTTCCCCAACAAAAGTTTCCAGCCCCTGGGGCAGTCGCTCAATAAATTCCCAAGCGTACGCGGCCCGTGCGGCCTCGACAATCTGTTCCTCCGTCGCATCCGGTCGCCCATAGGCAATATTATTTCGAATTAAATCATCAAATAACACCGTTTCTTGCGAAACAATCCCAATTTGTTGGCGCAAAGATGCTCGATCCGCTAACCGAATATCAATTCCGTCAATAGTCACCGTTCCCTCAGTGGGCCGATAAAAACGTGGCACCAAACTCACCAAGGTTGTCTTACCGCTTCCACTCGCTCCAACTAAGGCCACCACCTCACCCACCTGCACGATGAGATTGACCTTATCTAAAGAAGGTTCCTTGGCCCCTTCATACGTAAAGGAGACATCCGAAAAAGTTAAGTGGCGTGTGATAGGAGGAAGAAGCTCCTTTCCTTCATCTTTTTCCAATTCACTATCAAGATCCAAAACAGAAAAGACTCGCTTGCCCCCTGCCAGGGCGCGTTGGATTGATGAATTGGCACCTGACATTTTTCGCACAGGCGCATACGCCATGAACAAGGCCGCCAGGAAGGAAAAGAAATCGCCAGATGTCATTTCTCCCGTAATCACAAGCCCCCCACCATACCAAATAATAAAGGCCACCCCACAGGCCCCGATAATTTCAAGCATCGGGGATGAAATGGCAGAAGCCTGGGATGACTTGACTTGGACTCGTCGAAAAGCCTTGTTCATCTGAGCAAACCGTTCACCTTCTTTTTCTTCCTGCCCATAGGCTTTGACAATTTTTATCCCCGTAAACGCCTCTTTGAGCACCGAGGCCATGCTGCCAATCGACTCCTGCCCTCGCCTGGAAAGATTTCGAATCCGTTTCCCCACACGAATCAAGACATAGGACGAGAGTGGCAGCAACACCAAGACCACAGAAGCCAATTCCCAATTCCGGTAAAACGCCACGCTAATTAACACAAGAAAGGTCAAGCCTTGTTGAAACATATCTTTAAGGACACTCGGTATGGCATTGGCCATTTCATTCACATCGCTCACCACGCGTGCCATCAATCGCCCTGAGCTATTTGCATCATGAAACCGTATGGGCAGGCGCACAATATGAATAAATAATTGTTGTCGCACATCGGCAATAAGCCATTGCCCAACATACCCCATCAAATACGATTGGCCATAGGAAAAGAGGGCTTTCAAAATCGTGACCCCTAAAAGAATAAGAGGTAACAACACAACAAGATTAGGATTGCGATCGATGAAAATTTCTTGCAACACAGGCCCCACAAGCCAGGCCGTGACACCCTGCAAAGCGGCAACACCTCCGGAAAAGAGAAACGCTAGAAGCAATCTGAACTTATAGGGCTTAAGGTAGGCGACGATACGCCATAAAATGTTCATAGACGAATCTCAGCCAAAATTATTTCTGCTGCGCGTCGTGACGCTCCCGGACTCCCTAAGGACTTCCGAAGAACCTGAAATTTTTCCTTCATCACATGTTGTCGAGTTGAATCCCCTATTAGGACCAACGCTTCTTGAGCAATATTTTGAGCGGTCGCCCGTTCCTGCAGGATTTCCGGAACGAGTGCGGCTCCTGCCAATATATTCACTAGCCCAATATAGGGAATTGTAACCAGCCGTTTCCCTATTTGATAGGTCAGGCGTGAGGTCCGATACACCACAATCATGGGAGTCCCAATTAACGCAGCTTGAAGAGTTGCAGTGCCTGAAGCCACCAGGACAAGATCTGAGGCGGCCATCACTTCACTTGATTTTCCTTTAAACCGTTTAACAAAAGAGAACCCGCGAAGAAGTGGCTCGAGGAGTGAATCAGGAATCGAATCAGCTTGTGCCAGGATACATTGCGACTCCGGATATTGGCGCTGAATAATGTGGAACGACTCTAGGAAGACCGGCAGCAAAGTCTGAACTTCTTTCGTGCGACTTCCAGGCAACAGGCCGACAACCATCTTCTCTGACTTTAAGCCTAAAACCTGTCTCGACTGCCTACCATCATAAGACTCTTCGAGTTCATCCAAAAGAGGATGCCCTACATAATCACATTCAATCCCCTCCTTTCGGAAATAGGATTCTTCGAAGGGCAGAATAGCCAATATCCGCTTAATGACTTTACGAATGAGGTGGAGTCGTCGACGTCCCCAAGCCCACACCTGGGGAGCAATGTAATAAATAATTCTTTGCGAGGATTTTGCGGCCGCTTTGGCCAAACGAAGATTCATCCCGGGACTATCAATGAGCACGATCGCATCAAAACGTGTATGTTTCACGACGGTCGAAAGTTGGCGAAGCGTTTTCCAGCCCGCCCACAATTGTTGGAAACCTGGTACACCCATGGCATCGACTCGGGCAATGTGTGGAAGCAACTGCACTCCAGCTTGCGCCATATGCCCTCCACCTACACCCACAAGGGTAATGGAGGGCTCCAATTCTCGCAACGCTCTCGCGAGTTGGGCACCATGAACATCTCCGGACGCTTCTCCAGTTACTAGTAAAAGTTTGGGCATGTCCGATCAGATTGTACCAAGGTAGGTCAAGGCATCTGTTAATGGATTGACGAAGGCCGCTCCATCACAGATTGGTGAATGAGGGACATGATATGACTCGCCATACGTAGTGCATCCACACCCTCTTGACCAGACACACCGTTGGCAGGTGCCCCTCCAAGGATAGCTTGAACAAAACAGTCTAATTCTCTTGTTAAAGCATCACCATCCGTTCCAGAAATTTTTTGTGATTGAATTTCACGAACGCCCGACTCAGAAACATGGCAGGTATTAATCACACCTTCCTTTGTCCCTAAATCTACGGAAATATAACAATCTCGTTGATAGATCCGCAGTTTCCGTAACCGCCCTGTGGAAATTCGACTCGCCGTCAAATTCACCAAACAGCCAGATTCAAACACCATCCGAACATTCGCAATATCGGGATGCTCCGTATAGATCGGCAACCCTCTCGCTTCAATCTGGATTGTTCCACCGAGCCCTAAGGACAAAATTAAATCCAGATCATGGATCATCAAATCCCGGACAACATCCACATCAGTTCCTCGAGGTTGAAAAGGACTCAGGCGATGGCATTCGATAAAACTCGGTCGACGAATAGCAGGTCGAACCTGTTCCAGAATCGGATTAAACCGTTCCACATGACCCACGTGAAGAATCATTCCTTTGTCTTTGGCCAGTTGAACCAAATGTTCTCCTTCGGATGCCTCACTGGTAATCGGCTTCTCCACCAGCACATGGCAATTCTGATTCAAACAGGCCTGCACGACAGGGAAATGTACGGATGTGGGAACAGCCACACTTACCGCTTCGACCCGAGCCAATAAATCTGCCGGGTTGGAATAGAAGACCGTCTTGAATTCATCTGCCAAATCCCGGCCACGTGAGACATCCGTATCACTGATCCCAACTAATGTGACGGAAGCCAGGGTCGAATAGATACGGGCATGATGACGTCCTAAATGACCGACACCAATCACTCCAACTGGTAAAGGCTGCCTCATCAAGTGCTATTTGTTAAAGATACAGGAAGGGCTTTCTGTCAACATGCCACCAAGGACATGGACAAAAACGTTCATCGAATCATCTTAGGACATACCTAGTTAGGCGGCCTATACCTGCGCGGATTTTCCAACAATTGAAATTCCTGCTTCCTTCGCAAGGGAGAAAACCTCATCACGGTCAAGAATAACCGTCCTGCCTGCTTCTATCGCCAAAACCTTAGCCTGAACCGCCGTCATCGTTCGAATCGTTTGAGGACCAATGGCTGGCAAATCGAACCGCAAATCTTGATGAGGTTTTGTGCGTTTGACGACGACGGTTCCCTTCCCACCCAACGTCCCTCCACGAGTAATGGCCTCATCGGTCCCTTCGACAGCTTCCACGGCAACAATGACTTGGTTTTTCACGACTACACATTGGCCGATATCCAATTGTCCCAAAGTCATAAGAGCTTCCCAACCAAGCTGAATATCTTCCTCTTCTTTTTTGCTGGGCTTCCTACTCGTCAAATACCCTTCGTCGGCTAAAATTCCATCGAGGCCAAAGGTTGATTCACAAATCTCAATCCCTTCTCGCTCCAATTCCCCCGCCACCTCGCGAAGAATGGCATCATCTTTCCACTGTTTTAAACGGCTAAAGATGGCTAACGCTCGAAGATCCGGACGAAGGGTGGTAAACACATTGGTCTTCTTAATGCCGCCTAACATGACAGCTTGACGAACGCCATCCTGTTTCAATGCGGCAAGCGCTTTACTGAACTGTCCAATTTTTAGCCAGTGAATATGTTCAACGTGAGATTCGAGCTCGGGAAGGGTAGATCCAAGATGGGCAATAGCTGAAACAGTAAATCCTAATCGACGAACATTATCGGCAAAAATAATCGGAAATCGCCCATCTCCGGCAATCAGGCCAATCCGCTTGCTATCGTTCGGTGGGCTCACAGCTCGCACTCACTTTGCCAGGCCTGCACTACTCTTCATCATCGTCAAGCTCTCGAGAAGAGACCTGACAGATTCCACGACTCGTACTTTCAAGGAAGGTCAACAAACTCAACACATCGGTGCTCTCTCCATATTCATTCCGGGCTAACTTAATCGCCTCCTGAAGACGATGGCCTTGCCGAAACAAGAGCTCAAACGCCGCCTTCAACGTGGCCATCCTGACCGCCGAAAACCCATGACGGCGTAACGCAATCGTATTGAGCCCGAACATCTGCGCACGATACCCTCCAGCAGCTCGAATGAAGGGTGGCACATCTCGACCTAGGGCCGAACATCCGCCAACCATGGCATATTCACCAATTCTGACATATTGGTGCACGCCAACTAATCCACCAATCACAACCGAATTACCCACCGAGACATGTCCAGCTAGATTTGCCGCATTCGCCATCACAATATGGTTGCCTAACTCACAATCATGAGCCACATGCGTATAGGCCATCAAAAAATTATGGTGACCGATCCTGGTGATGCCATTACCAAATACTGTGCCCCGATTGATTGTCACATTTTCACGAAAAATATTATGATCGCCAATACAGACTTTGGTGGGCTCATCTTTATATTGTAAATGCTGTGGAGGAGTGCCAATGGACACAAAAGGAGAAATCCGGCAACACCGGCCAATTTCCGTGTGTCCTTCAATACACACATGAGCGGATAATTCCGTTTGATCGCCAATGATCACATGTTCACCAATCACACAATATGGACCAATACTAATATCTTCTCCAATATTCGCTTTGGGATGCACAATGGCCGTAGGATGAATATTCATGCTGTTCTCGTTTCACATTGGGAAAATTGGGGAATCGCACCAAGACTAGAATTCAAAAAAAACAGGCACCATTTCTTCGACATTAATCTTCCACGTCACTTTTCACCATCGCCGTCATTTCCGCCTCACAGACCAATGAGGATTCAACAAGAATGCTTCCGGACATTTTCCAAAACGGGTCCTTCCTCCTCACGACCTCAACCACCACACGCAATTGATCCCCTGGAACGACCGGGCGACGAAATTTCGCTTTTTCGATACCCGTAAGAAAGACGGTTGGGCGACCTTTTCCTTCAGCGGTCTTTCGAGCTAACACCCCACCAACTTGGGCCATCACCTCAAGAAGCAACACACCGGGCATTATCGGCTGCCCAGGGAAATGTCCCTGAAAAAATTCTTCATTGGCGGTGACATTTTTAATCCCAACAATCCGTGTGGCTTCGTCCAATTCAAGGATTCGATCAACTAACAAAAACGGGTATCGATGCGGAAGTAAGGCTTGAATAGCGAGAATATCTAATTCCCCTTGAGCCATATAAGTTCCTCCTGATTCCTTTCCGTGGAAAATTCGAGGCTTTTACTAGATCACCAGCCTCGCCAGAATCACAATCCCTTAGGGAATCTCCGGCGCGTCACTTTTCTGATTCAGCGCCTGAATGACTTCTGCCGAAATATCCCAACTCTCTTCATAAAACAAAGTCCCCGAGTTGGGCCCATGCTCAAGCACCAGCCCTAAATTTCGTGCTTTGGCAATCTCGGTGACGACGAGTCCAACCTGGCGGCGAAATTCATTTTGCAGTTCTCGCTGCTTTTCTTGAACCTCGCGACTCAAATCGGCAACTTTTTGCTGATAGCCGCCCATTTTTTGACGAAACTGTTCTTCTTTCAATGCCCGAGCAGATTCACTCAGGACCGTCCTTTGAGCGCGTATTTCCTCCTCTAATTCACGAAGCTCTTTTTGCTCTAATTCCACAAGGAGCTGTCGATCTTTCATAAAAGCGTTCAGCGCTTCTGAAAGTCGTTTGCCTTTGGTTGTTTCAAGTAAAATCCTTTGGGGATCCACTACACCAACAATCAGATTTGATTGCAGGTCCTTCTGAATAGGGGCACAACTGATAGAGGCCACACTCAACAACAAAGGAAGAATAAGCCATCCGCTGCTGATATCAAAAAAATACCTAATTGAGGAGAAATCAAAAACCTTGCTCCACATACTCCCTCTTCTTCTGAATGTATTTACCTTTAAAAAACTGATCCCACGGAAAATTCAAACACCCCTGATTTCTCACCTGAGCGGCGAGCAAGATTGAACCCATAGGCCGCACGAAGAGGCCCAAACGGTGAGATCCATCGGACTTCAACTCCCGCGGCCTTTCGAAGATCGAAATCAAAATTTTCGCCTTTGGCAAAACCTTTTCCATAATCAAAAAAGATGACGCCATTCAACTTCGCATCAGGCAACACAGGAAAAATTAAATCATTATTGATGATAAGCTCCTTATTGCCACCAGCAGGATCGTTACTGGATGTGACGGGGCCTGCACGGCCAAATTTAAAACCCCGTACCGTATTAATCCCACCCACGAAAAAAAACTCAGGAACAGGAAGTTGCTCTCCGCCAAACCCCGCCCCATATCCAATCCGCCCTCGAATAGAATGACGAAAATCCCAGAATGGTAACGGCGTAAATTTCAAAACATCCAGGGTGCCACTATAAAAATTATTTGATCCTCCGAAAAGGTCTGAGCCAAAACTCGTTCGGATCCCCGCTCGCGTACCTTTTCTTGGATCTAAGAAGAAATCACGGGAATCCCGGAATACACTTGCCCGAAATCCAGTCGTAGACTGTGTACCGCTTTGATCTTTAATGATCTGTGGGGCATTTGAGTCGACGTTACGAATCTTGATTTGTTCCGCTACCAGAGTAAAACTCCCATTGATATATTCGGAAAACCCACGCCCAAATGTCAGATTGGCGCCAATTTTGGTTTCATTATAGGTAAGAAAATTGGTACGCGTCCGAAACCCATCAACCTGAGCCGATGTTAAGGTATCAAAAATGGCGGGGTTTCGAAAGGTAATAATCCCTAATGTTCGACGTCCTCCCAATTGTCCACGAATTTTGGCCAGATAGCCAAGACCTAAAAAATTCCCTTCTGAGATATCGGCAATGAGTGTAAACTGATCCAAGGTACTGAACCCACCACCAATGCTGAATGCTCCCGTCGGCTTTTCCTTGACTTTAACATCTAAGTCTACCTCACCGGGCGCTAGTTGCTTTGGCAGAATTTCAACCGTTTCAAAAAAATTCAAGTTATTGAGTCGCTCAAAGCTCCGTTTAATGGCGGGAGAATCGATCATGTCTCGTTCAGCCACACGAATCTCACGTCGAATGACATTATCTCGGGTTTTATTATTTCCCGTGATACGAATATCTTTGATTCGCACCATTTCGCCCTCATTGATCGAAAAACCAATTCGTGCACTACGAGTGGCTGGATCAGGCTCAATGGAAGGCGTAGCTTCCGTAAAGGCATACCCACGGCTCCCATAGAGATCCGTCAACCGAGTAACTTCATCCCGAATTTTCACTCGTTGAAAGACCTCACCCGATTCAATGGCAAGTCCATCCCGCAATTCAGCTTCTGAAAATACCTCATTGCCCTTATATTGAATTTGACTCACAATATAGGGTTCTCCCTCAACCACAGGAAACACCAGGGTGAACCATTCTTTGGTCTCATCTAAATCGATGCGAGGCATGCCGACCTGAACGTCAAGATACCCCTTATTCATATACACTTCTTTTATTCGCTCGACATCATTGGGTAATTCATCCCGGCGCAAAATCCCCGCGTCGGAAAAAATTGACCACGGCCAGGAGTATTCTTGGTTGGCCATGAATTGACTCAATTGTTTTTTCTTGAGGACGTCCCGACCTTCAAATGCAATGGCTTTGATGTGGGCTTGCTTCCCTTCCTCAATATAATAAGTGAGGCGCGCTTGTCCTTCTTCAATCAAATCGACAATGGGGACAATTTGGGCATGAAAATAGGCTTTTTCCTGGTAGAGTTTCCGGAAATGCTCCGCTGAAACTTTTACTTGTTCCTGATCAAGAAAAGTTTGGCTTCTAATGGTATTTTTCTCGCCAAGTTTATCGTCGGATAGTTCGTCATTTCCGTCATAGACGACCTCAACGGTGAAAGGCTTCTCCTTGACCTGAAAAACCACCCCAACCTCATTCCCGACTAACTGGGTCTCCACTTCCACTTCTTCAAAAAACCCCATACTGTAGATATTTTGAATTTCTTCACGAATACGCTCTTGAGAAAACGGATCCCCTACTCGAATCGACAACTTCCCAACAATTGCCTGCTGTTCAATATGCCGATTTCCTTTGATCTCAATTTGTTGAATCGTCTGCCCTGCACCTTGCGCCCATAAAAGTTCCACACCAGAGCAAAGGACCAATAAAACAGCAAAAAGTATTCGACAGTGGGCGGAAATCCACGGGACCATAGGAAGAGCCTCTTCCCTCAAAATCTTAGGATAATGACATCCGGAAAAGAGGCGAGACATAACCCGTTCTTGATTAAATTGGGAAAGACGCAAGGAAAATGTCCAGAAGGGATACAGGATCAAGAAGAGGCGTGATGATAGTCTTGAATGGATCCCCTAACATATAATTGTGGCAAACGGCCGCCACGTGGGGAAGAATCCCGAATCAAGAATTCTGGAATTCTACAACCATTAGATAGATGAGCGATTATATTCGGGAACCGTTTCCTTGTAAAGCTCGACCAACGAACTCAGATCCAACTTGACGGGTAACGGCATCATTCGACAGGTTTCGCCTTGACAACTTTTTTCACCTTCTCCTAGTATCGAAAATTGTGCAATACGAATTTTCGATGCCCGACCTTCAGGTCTTTCTCGTCATTGTCACCTTTATGAATCCCAGGGCTATACCATTATGACAGAAATCCCATCTGACCTTGTCACCCCCTCAATCGAACATATTCCAGATGAATTACCCCTGCTCCCAGTTCGTGACATTGTCATCTTTCCGTATATGGTCCTTCCCCTATTCGTTGGCCGCGACCTTTCCATCAAAGCCATTGAAGCCGCACTCGCATCCGATCGATTAATCTTCCTCGCCACGCAAAAAAATCAAGAAGTCGAACAACCGAACTCCGAAGACCTTCATGGTATGGGGACGGTCGGGGTGATCATGCGCATGCTCAAGCTCCCTGATGAACGCATCAAGATCTTAGTGCAAGGCTTAGCCAAAGCTCGCATCAAAGACTTCACTCAATCCGACCCGTATTTTTCCGTCACAATCGAAACGATCGCCGACAAGC
>JAOUQB010000379.1 GCA_029879555.1 Nitrospirota bacterium
TGCAATCCAACTCTAAGATTTATTCCTATTTATGATTGAGAGTCTTCTTGTGGGGATAGATCAGGTTTGCGCTTTTCGAAGGCGAAGAGGAGAAGGAGGGAGACGACACCGACACTAATGGCTGAGTCGGCCACATTGAAGGCTGGCCAGTGATAGCCGTTAATATAGAAATCTAAGAAATCAATCACTTCGCCGTATTGCAGGCGATCGATAAAATTCCCAATGGCCCCACCGAATATTGAAGCGATGGTGAGTTGCCCCCACCAATCTTGGGGATCCAGCCGTAGGAAAATGGTGATGAGGAGCCCCATGGCTAATATCGAGGTGAGAAAAAAGAAGATGAGACGGAACCCACTACTGGTCGTGCCCATAATGCCAAACGCCGCGCCAGGATTGCGAATATAAGTGAGATTAAAATACCCTTGGATAATCGGGATGGATTCGTGCAAATGCATTGAGCCATCGATATACGCTTTCGTCACCTGATCAACCACAATGATGACCAACACCACAAACCCGAGCACACCATATCGACGAATCGTCTCGTTCACGCAACGGCCTCGACACATCGGCTACAGAGGGTGGGATGTTCGGCCTTCAACCCAACATCGTTTCGAATATTCCAACAACGGTCACATTTCGTGCCTTCGGCTTTCAGGACGTGAATGGTCAATCCCAGACTGGCATGAGATCGGTCATGGTCCTTCTCATCAATGTTCGCAATCGTTTCTACTTCCACACAGGAAACAATAAAGAGTGCAGGAAGCTCATCCAAATACTGCTTGAGTAATGCACTCTGTGGTTCCGTCGCCTTCAAGACTACTTTGGCCTCTAAGGACGAACCAATGACCTTATCGCGGCGAGTCTTTTCAAGGGCAGCCTGCGCCACTCTCCTCACTTGAAATAGATAATTCCACCTGCTGTGTAACCCAGGATTGCCAAACACCGTCGGAGACGTTGGGAATTCGGCAAGATGAACACTGTCCAGCTTGGAACCCTTCTCTTTCGTATCCGGCAGCACCTGCCAAATTTCTTCAGCCGTAAAACTCAGGATTGGTGCCATAAGCTTAGCTAAGGCTGTCACGACCTCAAACAAAACCGTCTGCGAACCTCGCCGGAGGGGTGAGTTGGCTGGAAAGGTGTACAGACGATCTTTGAGAATATCTAAGTAGGTCGCGCTCATATCCGTCGAACAAAAATAATCCAACTCATGCACAACCTGACGAAATTCAAATTCTGCATATCCCTTTTTCACATTGTCGATCAGTTGGCCTAACCGCCAAAGCGCCCATTGGTCCAACTCTGGCAAATCCGCATGAGACACCATATGAACGGCTGGATCATAATCATACAGATTACTCAGGAGAAACCGGCACGTATTGCGCACTTTTCGATACGCATCCATCAATTGCTTCACAATCTCTTTGGAGATGCGTAGATCTTCCTGGTAATCCTGAGAGGCCACCCACAATCGCAAAATTTCTGCGCCGGACTCTTTGATGATTTCTTGTGGAGTGACGACATTTCCCGCAGACTTGGACATTTTCTTGCCTTCCCCGTCCAAGACAAACCCGTGCGTCAGCACGGCTCGATAGGGCGCCTGCTCATCTGTCGTCACCGAGGTTAAGAGCGAACTATGAAACCACCCCCGATGTTGATCGGACCCTTCGAGATAGAGATCTGCGGGGTACCAGCCTTCCCCTTGGGGTCTCAACACCGCTGCATGGCTCACACCTGATTCAAACCACACATCTAGAATGTCATGTTCCTTCTTAAACGTTCCATGGCCGCATTGCCCACAGGTGGTACCAGCAGGCAGTAACTCTGAAGCAGAACGACTAAACCAGATATCAGCCCCACCCTCCTGCATGAGGGCACTGATATGCTTAATGACTGTGGCATCGGCAAGAGGCGTAGAACAGCCTTCGCATGAAAATACCGGAATGGGCGTTCCCCACATGCGTTGCCGAGATAGGCACCAATCCGGACGGTTCAAAATCATGCCATAAATTCGATCACGACCACGCTCTGGAATCCATTGAACTTTATCAATTTCTTTGAGAGCTTTCTGCCGAAGGTCGGCTTTCTCCATGGACACAAACCACTGATGCGTCGCCCGAAAGATGACCGGTTGCTTGCATCGCCAACAATGCGGGTAGGAATGTTCAAGTCTTCTCTCACCGACTAACAACCCCTTGGCTTTCAGGAGGTCAACAATTCCAGGATTCGCTTCCAAGACAGGTTGCCCAGCACATTCAGGAAATTCATCCGTAAACCGTCCGGCATTATTGACGGGCACCAAGATGTCTAAAGGCTTCCGATCCGGAAGTATGTCGACAAAAGGTGGTTTGTTGTATTTTAGAACCAAGAGATAGTCGTCCATCCCATGTCCGGGAGCGATATGCACACACCCCGTCCCCTGCTCCAATGTGACAAAGTCGCCATTAAGGATGGGGACCTCTCTTTTGGCAAATGGAGGAAGGCACGTCCATCCTTCGAAATCTTTCCCTTTTTTCTTGCCGAGCACTTCAAATTTCTCAATTTTACAGGCCTTGGCAAACGCATCCTCCAATCCAACAGCGACGATAAAGGCCTCGTCACCAGCCTGAAGCACGGCATAGTCAAACTCAGGATGCAGACACACGGCTTGGTTGGCTGGGAGCGTCCATGGGGTGGTCGTCCAAATAACAGCCGACACGGCTTTTAGCTCTTTCACTTGCGGCAGACCCAATCGTTGATCCGAACCCATCTCAGCAGGCGACGCCGTAAAGGGAAACTTCACATACACAGACGGTGAGAGATGATCCTCATATTCCACTTCGGCTTCCGCCAACGCCGTTTGATCCACCGTGCACCACAAGACCGGCTTTAACCCCTTATAGACACGCCCCTTTTCGACAAACTTTCCAAACTCTCGAACAATCGCCGCCTCATAGGCATGATCCATAGTCAGATACGGATGCTCCCAATCGCCAAATATGCCTAATCGCTGAAATTCGTCTCGTTGAATCCCCACAAATTTCTGGGCGTACTCTCGGCAGATTTTTCGCAACTCAACCGCGCTCAGATCTTTCTTCTTAGAACCAAGCTGCTTGGACACCTGGTGCTCAATCGGCAAACCGTGGCAATCCCATCCCGGAATATAGGGCACACGAAACCCATCCATCGTTTTCGATTTAATAATGATGTCTTTCAAAATTTTATTCAGCCCATGCCCAATATGAATATGCCCATTGGCATAGGGCGGGCCGTCATGAAGGATATACAGAGGACGATCCTTGCGAGACTCCTGGATACGCACATACATACATTCCTGCTCCCACCAGGCCAAACGCTCCGGTTCTTTTTGAGGCAAATTGGCCTTCATGGGAAACGCCGTCTGCGGAAGATTTAATGTTGATTTATAATCCATAGAAAAAACTCAGGAAAACGTGAAAAACCGCAAAAATCATTCTAGC
>JAOUQB010000380.1 GCA_029879555.1 Nitrospirota bacterium
GTTCGGCCTCATTAAGATGGCTGGACGACAATTTTGGTAGGGTGGGCAAACTCGCGGAGCTTGGCCTGAGTCTTCTCCAAAGGCTCAAACAATGCCCACCCAGAATTAGAGCGTCCATCCAGGGAGCCGAACAGCAGGCGTCGAACCAAGGTAAAAGAGGGAAATGGAAATTTCACGTCGCAAAAATAGCATGGTTAGAACGTTGATGGGTCACACCGTTCATCCACCGACGTTTGAAGAATCTAAGTGCAGTAGCTCAGATATAATCTGACAGACAAGGCCAGATTTGGTCGTGCGGATATCCAATAGCGGACGTTCGTAGGCCCCAAATACACTCTCGAAACCAGCCGTTGTCGGCCAAAAGCCGTCATTCGCCCGTAAAGAGTCGCGCCTACTTAATGAAACTTTATTGATCATCCTGCTTATGTTGCTTTTTCAGGTCGTCCACCATTCGTTCTAATTCTCCAATGTATTTTACCAGCTCTGCAAAGTGTTGGCCGAAATGAGCACGCCGGTCGAGACCCTTTTCTGCGAATATTTTTAGCCACGGCTCCTCAAAATGAGGAAATCGACTGTTGGAGAATCTGACACGACTGATGGTAGACAAGATTTTTAGACGAAGATCGGGGCTAAATTGATCGCCGTATAAATCCGCAAGCGTAACCAAATTGTCAACGAATATTTTGTTTGTATTCTGAGTGAGATAACGACCTTTCATCATATTGTCATCTGTATAGGGTATCTCAGCAGCAGATGCCGCTAGCGCATCCCATATATCTTCAGGTATTCCGCTATTCGCTTTCCATCCAAGCCCGCCAAGGTAAAGATCCATGAACTGATTCTTCCATTGGTGAGACGCCATGCTTAATTCTAGGATTACGGCCGACATTAGTGGATGAGGACAGATTGTTGCCACAACAGCTGGCAAGCCCTGCAATATCGTGATGAGGACTACGAAGACTGCAATCACCGGCTCTAGTTCGTTTTTCTGCGTTAGCGCCCAAATGGACGCAAATATAAACGTTAGAGCAACGAGTAGAGCGACGAGCGTTCGCCTGACCGCCTCAGTTTGCTCGAAAAACCTTCGAACAGCGATGCAACGGGTTCTATTAAATAAGGTGAAATTAACTAATTTCATCCGAAATCATTTGACCATTATACCTATGATACCTATGGGTCATGGGACGCCGATTCCAATGGGCAATCGTCCGGTAAGGGTCGAGAAGAGGCATTGCTCCACAAAGCTCGTGAGCGTCGGCTTAGAGTCAAATCTGAGACTGTCAGCCAGATCAAACCCTAACTATTACACCTCAGCAACTCAAAGACGATCTTCTGGATTTCACACTTGTCTTAGCTATTCGGTGTTAGCGTTTGACTTGGTGTTCGATGGCTTGGAATTGGGCGGGGAAGACGCCGAGCCAGAAGCCAATTTGTTGAATTTCTTCTCGCCAATACTTTTCGTAATTTCCTTGCTTCATCCCGAATTTCACTAAGTCCGCCAGCAAGAGGTTCACTGTTGGCTCTGCCAAATTCTCCGCAAATAATTTGGGAATCATAAATCCTTCTGACAAGCGTATGAGATTGTCTTTTTCTTGGGGAGTCAGGTCTAAATGACGAAGGACCGCCCGAAGTCGTAAGAAATCAGGATCATGTCGACGTTCCATGGCACAAGCAAAAAGCCCACCAATATTGTAGCGTTCATTCGCAGCAAGCAAATGTTCTTTGGATTTTGGCAATGGTTTCGTAGAAGGAGCCGATGAGGGCGCGCTTTTCTGTAGGGGCTTCTTCCCTGAGCTAGACTTTACACTTTTCTTAGGAATGGCTATTTTTTTTGTTTGAACCAAGAGCGTTTTCTTCAAAGATTTTTGGGCTTTGGGTTGAGAAACGGCTTTCACCACGATTTTATTCGACGCCGACTTCTTCTTTTTTGGTGCAGACTTTTTAGCCACAACCTTCTTTTTCCCAACGGCGGCTTTAACCGGAGTTTTTTTCTTCGCCGTAGGCTTAGCGACCTTTTGAGATTTCTTTGCTACTCCAGTGCCCTTTTTCCCTGAAGCTACCTTTGCCTTCTTTTTTGGGGCCGTGGGTTGAGGAGCCGACGTTGCTTTAGCTTTTTTGGTGACCGTTTTTTTCTTTGCAGGAGTTTTTGCCTTTAGAGGTTTCTTAACAGACATCTTGCGAACAGATTTCTTGGAAGCCATCAATGTTCCTTTCTATTTGGATAACGCTGGGATTGTTCTAGATTAAAATGGACAGAAAAAATGATAACTGGTCTGAAGTTACTCAGCAAGATAGGGGAGGCATTAGAATATCAAAGGATAGTTAGCAGGATGGTCAAAATGATCCTTCAGCGCGGCCGCAGCGAGCGAAGGAACGAAACGTACTCATGTACGTTGAGTTTCTAAGTAAAGCAAGAACAAAGTTGAAGGGCCATTTTCACCATTCTGCTAAGGGGAGACGCCGCTTTTGAGGACAATTTCGCAGATATGATCCAACCGCTCGACATGTTCGTAGGCCGACCAAGGATCAGGTGCCATGGAGCACACGCCATGGTTGGCTTGTCCGACAATATCAAAGTCTCCCGCAGGGTTCGTGTCCGTGACCCCTAAGGCTCGTGCGGTTGCCTCTCCTAACTCTGTGCTCACGGCGGGAAGAGTTGGGACCGTCGGCCCAATTCTGGTATAGCGATAGATTTCCGGAAAGTCGGCGCATATTTTTTGAAGATCGAAACCCCGATAGATGGCCGCGACAACATTGGTGGCATGAACATGAACCACCGCCCTCGTTTTACTCATGCCTTTGCTTAACAGGAAATGCATATGCAACTCACCGGAAGGTTTGGTGCCGGGCGGCACTTCCAGCACACCATCTTTTATTCGAACTTTAATCATATGCTCTGGATGAATGATGGTTTTTCGCCATCCTGACGGGGTGATGGACAAATAAATACTGCGGGCCCGCCGAAGACTGCAGTTTCCATCTCGGCTGGTAATCCAACCCCGGTCATAACATCGTCGTAACACATCGCCTATTGCCGTAATCATGTCGGATCCTCTCTTGAATTACAGTGTTGTCCCACTCAAAACGCCTTCCCCTTCACCCCCAACCCTTCGTTCCTCTTCGGACCGAAGCCCCTAAGGACGAGGGAGTTTTTGAAAGGCCTTATCTGACTCAAGTCTACCACTCACAACCTTTTCAGTCTCACTCTCCTTGCAACAAAATCTCAAGATGCCTGATTTTCACCGCTTACCAGCCAGCTATAATTGCTGTACCCGATAGCCTCTTTCTTTTAACGCCTCGACCAGCCCGTCTTTTCCAAGGAGATGCAAGGCCCCAACCACGATTAAAACGGGTTCCTTCTCCTGAAGCGCTTGTTCCATATGTGGGAGCCACGCTTGATTTCGATTAAGGACCAGGGCCTGATTGAGTTCAGGATAGTCACCCATACCTGCCA
>JAOUQB010000381.1 GCA_029879555.1 Nitrospirota bacterium
TGATCGAGTTTGCCTTCTTCTAACTGTTTCAGCAGTTTGTCGCGTGTCGATTCCTGTGGGTCCGGTTTCTTCGGTGACGTAGCGTCTAGTGATTCGTCATCATTGTCCTGGCCCGGCTCAGCCGTTGGGGTCGACGGAGAAGGGGGGAGCAGGATATCCAGTACGCGTTCTTTGGCCATCTCCTCAGCTTTTTGCTGAACTTTTTCGAGATAGGCGGTTTTCACTTGGTTGATGGAGATATCCGTCAGATCTCGGATGATCGACTCCACATCTCGTCCCACGTAGCCTACTTCCGTAAATTTGGACGCCTCGACTTTAATGAAGGGGGCATCAGCGAGTTTAGAAACGCGTCGGGACACTTCGGTTTTTCCCACACCGGTGGGGCCGATCATGATGATATTTTTTGGCACAATTTCTTCACGAAGTTCAGGGTTGAGCTGTTGGCGACGCCACCGACTGCGTAGCGCGATGGCCACCATCCGTTTGGCATCTTTTTGGCCAATAACATAGCGGTCAAGCTCCTCCACGATTTGGCGTGGGGTCATGGAATCCAGCTTTGGGGTCGAAGGGGATAGGTCCTGTTCCATATATTATTTCGGTAACTCCTCGATGACGATGTTATGGTTCGTGTAAATATCGATGCTTCCGGCGATTTGCATGCTTTGCTCGACTATTTGTTTGGGTGTGAGATCCGTTTGAGCCAATAGCGCTCTGGCCGCCGCTAAGGCGTAAGACCCTCCTGAGCCAATCGCCAAAATCCCATCTTCTGGTTCAATGACATCACCGGTACCAGAAATAATAAATGACTGTTCGTGGTTGGCCACGGCGAGTAATGCCTCGAGTCGTCGAAGGACGCGGTCGGTTCGCCAATCTTTAGCCAGTTCGACGGCGGCGCGGGTGAGTTTCCCTCGATATTCTTCTAATTTGGCCTCAAACTTTTCAAAGAGGGTAAACGCATCGGCGGTTGCACCGGCAAATCCTGCCAGGACTTGACCTTGGTGCATGGTGCGCAATTTTCGGGCATTGCTTTTCATGACGGTGGTGCCGACCGTGACTTGACCGTCGGAGCCCATAGCCACGATGGGGCCTTTTCGCACACAGAGAATGGTCGTGGAACGTATGATCATAGTGTCAGGTTGTCTCTTTCTGATGTGAGGTACAGGAAGCCCCTGATCGTGGATGGGCGCGATCATACACTGACATCAGTTGATCGGTCGCCACATGCGTATATTTTTGTGTCGTGGCTAGGGAGGCATGGCCTAATAGCTCTTGAATGGCTCGCAAGTCTGCTCCTTCATCCAACAAATGGGTCGCAAAGGAATGGCGCAGGGTATGTGGGGTCACAGATTTGGCGAATCGGTCCTTCGTCTGTTGTTGAATGACGCGTTCGACGCTTCGCGTGGTGAGACGCCCACCCCGCATATTTAAAAAAAGTGGCCGTGACCCTGAACGCGGAGCCCTTTCTTTTCTGGCTTCCATCCCTTCAGGTTTGTCTATGGCAGTCAACTGTCGTTGATAGTCGAGTATGGCTTCTGCAGCGATTGTCCCGATCGGGACTCTGCGTTCCTTTTTTCCCTTCCCGCGCAATCGAATGAAGTGAGTTTCAAGATCCATGTCGTCCCAATTTAATCCGACTAATTCGGATACCCTGGCTCCACTTGAATACAGGGTTTCCAGCATAGCCTGATTTCTGGCTTGGATCCATGTTTGGGGGAGAGGGGTATCCAATAGCGTCGCGGCTTCGTCTTTAGTCAGGACGGTTGGCAGGTGTGTTCCCAGTCGTGGTGACCGAACGGCTGCGGCGGGATTGTGCGTGATTCGGCCCTCTTCCAGTGCATATCGAAAGAAACTTTTGAGACAGGCCAATTTTCGGGCCAGGGTGGTTTTTTTCAGTCCGTGATCACTCAAGTGCTTGAGGTAGGATCGGACATGCAACGACTGGATGGCCTCGAGTTGCGGGTCGGCATTGGTCTGAAAAAACTGCTCTTGAAGGTGGGCTAAAAATTGTTGAAGGTCAGATTGGTAGTTGTGAATGGTTTCTTGCGACGCTCCGCGTTCCAATTGTAAATAGAGGATGAATGCACGAATGGCGTCATTCATCGTGAAAGTCCAGCTTGCATCGTCCATGTTTGAAATTCGGCCATCGCTCGCTCTTGAATCGCTTGTCGTTTCTTCTGTTTGTCCCGAATAGGCGTATCAAGGGGTGGGAATAGGCCGAAATTGGTGTTGATGGGTTGAAAGTGCTTCGGTTCACATGTCGTAATGTAGTGGAGCAGGGCACCATGTGCCGTCGTTGGTGGCGGTGTGATAAGTTCCTGCCCTGCTAGTAAGCGGGCGGCGTTGATCCCAGCCATTCCTCCGCTCGCCGCTGCCTCGACGTAGCCTTCAACTCCAACTAATTGCCCAGCGAAAAATGTTTTAGATTGTTTTTTTAATTGAAGCGTGTCGTTCAAGAGAATCGGCACGTTAATGAATGTGTTGCGATGGATGCTTCCACACCGAAGAAATTCAGCTTCTTCCAATCCAGGTATCATGCGAAATATTCGTTTTTGTTCTGGGTAGGTGAGCTTCGTTTGAAAGCCGACGAGGTTATAACAAGACCCATGATGATTTTCTGCACGTAATTGTAACACGGCAAACGGGCGAGCTCCGGTTTTGGGATCAATGAGCCCCACGGGTTTCAAGGGCCCGAATGCCAGGGTTTGTCGCCCACGATCGGCCATGACCTCAATGGGCAAGCAGCCTTCAAAATAGGGGATGTTTTCAAATGATTTCGGTTGGACCCGATCAGCTTTTACCAGGGCGTCATAAAATTGGTTGTAAGTCTCCTCGTCCATGGGGCAGTTCAGATAATCGGCGGTGCCTTTATCATAACGGGAGGCCCGAAAGATTCGCTCCATATTCAAGGAGTCGGTGTCGACAATCGGGGAAATGGCATCAAAGAAATACAAATTTTTTGATCGTGTGAGTTGGGTGATGGCTTCAGAAAGTTTAGGCGATGTTAATGGGCCCGTCGCAATAATGCACACTCCATCTTGGGGAATATCATGAATTTCTTCACGCAGGATTCGGACATTGGGATGTTCGTTTAGGGTCTGAGTGATTTTTTGGGCAAATTGTTCGCGATCAACTGCGAGGGCGGCTCCGGCGGGAACGGCGACGTCATCAGCAACTTTGATGATTAACGAACCGAGTTGTCGCATTTCTTGTTTAAGAATGCCAGGTGCACTCTGGGGGTCGTTCGAGCCTAACGAATTCGAGCAAACAATTTCCGCAAGTTGCTCGGTTTTATGCGCGGCCGTTTCGGTTTTTGGCCGCATTTCATAGAGAGTGACCTTGGCGCCCTGGTTTGCCGCGTGCCACGCGGCTTCGGAGCCGGCGAGGCCACCCCCTATAATGACTACATCTTGACGCATACGTGCAGGCTGGCAATTAAAGGTTGAAGCAACTCT
>JAOUQB010000382.1 GCA_029879555.1 Nitrospirota bacterium
AGACGTTGAATATTCTTTTCTCTAAAAATTTTCGAGATAGAACTCTATGAAGATTGGTGTTGTCAAAGAAACCTACCCTGGTGAGCAGCGTGTCGCGTTGGTGCCGGCTGTCCTGCCGTCTCTTATCAAGGGAGGCATGGAAGTCGTGATTGAATCGAAGGCGGGGGACCTATCGGGGTACCCGGACGCGGCCTATATTGAAAAAGGTGGAACCATTGCCGAATCCCGTAAGCAGGTGTTCGACATTTCAGATTTCATCCTTCAAGTACGCTTATTAGGGGCGAATCCCCATGAGGGCAAAGCAGACTTACAGAGTTTCCGAAAAGGCCAAATGGCCGTGGGAATGGCGGAAGCACTGAGTGTTCCCCAATCGGTCCAACAGTTGGCTGCTCAAGGCGTGACGGCTTTTGCCTTAGAACTCATGCCTCGGATTACGCGTGCACAGAGCATGGATATTCTGTCGTCCATGGGAACGGTTGCCGGGTATAAAGCGGTCTTAATGGCGGCCAATACCTTGCCAAAAATGTTTCCGATGTTAATGACGGCAGCCGGGACGGTGACACCCGCTAAAGTGCTGATCATTGGAGCCGGGGTCGCTGGGCTGCAAGCTATTTCAGTCGCTCGACGATTAGGAGCTTCTGTGCAAGCCTACGATATTCGCCCTGCGGTGAAAGAGCAGATTTTGAGTTTAGGCGCCAAATTTGTTGAGTTACCCTTGGAAACTGGTGATGCGGAAGATAAAGGTGGCTATGCCAAAGCCCAGGATGAAACCTTCTATAAAAAGCAAAGAGAGCTGTTGGGGCAGGTTATCGCCAATAGCGATGTCGTGATTTCCACCGCCGCCGTGCCTGGGAAAAAGGCGCCAATTCTTATCACCGCAGATATGGTGAAAGGAATGGCTCCTGGATCAGTCATCGTGGACCTTGCCGCTGAACGAGGCGGAAACTGTGAGCTCACGAAGCCAGGAGAGACCATTGTGGCTCATGGGGTCACCATTCAGGGTCCTGAAAATCTGTCATCCACTGTTCCCTTTCACGCCAGTCAAATGTACGCGAAAAATGTGGCGACCTTTCTGTTGCACCTGGTGAAAAAAGGTCAGCTCACCTTAGATATGAATGATGAAATCACCAAAGAAACGATGATGACCCAAAATGGGGAAGTCGTTCAGCCACGGATTCGAGAAGCGCTAGGGCTGCCAGCATTATCAGCATAAGGACGCGAGACGGTTATGGAAATGTTCATTATGGGCCTGACAATTTTTGTCCTCGCCATTTTCGTGGGTTTTGAAATCATTACCAAAATTCCTCCTACTCTCCATACTCCCTTAATGTCAGGGTCCAACGCTATCTCAGGAATCACCCTGGTTGGAGCGATATTGTCTTCTGGATCCCAACACACCATGACAACAACCATTTTAGGGGTATTGGCGGTGATTTTTGCCACCATTAACGTGGTTGGGGGCTTTATGGTGACTAATCGAATGCTAGCCATGTTTAAAAAGAAATCCTAATAGGAAGTTTGAACGGAATGTCTGCACTCATCAATATCGGGTATTTGGTTGCCTCAGTACTGTTTATCCTTGGCCTCAAGGGTCTCACGCATCCTCGTACAGCCGTACGAGGCAATTTGCTGGGCGCGGTCGGTATGTTGCTGGCCATTGTGTTGACGCTGACGGATCAACAAATTGTCAGTTATGAAATGATCATTCTGGGGCTGATCATTGGCGGGGCGATAGGTGCTGCCTTAGCGATTAAAATCGAAATGACTTCCATGCCTGAATTGGTAGCGGTCTTTAATGGATTTGGGGGCATTGCCTCCGTATTAGTTGCGGGCGCGGCATTGCTGGAAAATACGTTAGCGGCTGAAATTCCACTGGTGCAATTGACCACTGCCATCGCAGTCTCAGGGCTTATCGGGGCTGTGACATTTTGGGGAAGCTTAGTCGCCTTTGGAAAATTGAAAGGACTGATAAGCGAGAATGCTGTCCTCTTCGGTGGCCAGCAAATTATCAATGCTGCCTTAGCCGCTACGGCGTTAGCCTTAAGCTGTTGGGTCGTGATTGATCCTGCCAATGGGTGGGCCTACTGGCTTTTAGTTGGTGTGGCGTCGGCTCTTGGAATCCTCTTAGTCATTCCCGTTGGTGGCGCAGATATGCCTGTTGTTGTCGCCCTTTTAAATTCGTATTCGGGTTTGGCCGCGGCCGCGACTGGGTTTGTCTTGTCTAATAATGTCTTAATCATTACGGGATCGTTGGTGGGTGCGTCCGGTATTATTTTGACCCAAATCATGTGTAAGGCGATGAATCGCTCGCTCACGAATGTGTTGTTTGGGGTGATGGCTCCGGCTGGGGACGGTGGGCCAACGGCGGATGAGGTTTATGGTGGAAAGGTTAAATCGGCTTCCCCTGAAGAAGTGGCCTTATTGTTTGATGCGGCTCGGCGCGTGTCGATTATCCCAGGTTATGGGATGGCCGTCTCTCAAGCGCAACATCCGGTTGCCAGTTTGGCTGCACTGTTAGAAAGTCGAGGGATCACCGTTGAGTATGCGGTTCATCCAGTGGCAGGGCGCATGCCGGGACATATGAATGTTTTACTTGCCGAAGCTGATGTCCCCTATGAATCTCTGAAGGACATGGATGAAAGCAATCTCGATATGGACCAAGTTGATGTCGCGTTGGTCATTGGCGCCAATGATGTGGTGAATCCTTTGGCGAGAACGGACCCAAGTAGCCCCATTGCTGGGATGCCAATTATTGATGTCGATAAGGCCAAGACGGTCGTCATTATTAAGCGAAGCCTCAGTCCTGGGTTTGCTGGTATTCCTAACCCTTTGTTTTCTTTAGATAATTCATTAATGCTTTTTGGTGATGGGAAGAAAGCCGTTTTGGATATTATCGCGGCATTAAAAGATAGTTAATTATGACTACCGCCTTAGTTGAAATAGCGTAAGGTATTTGTAAGCCATTGATTTTAAATAAAAATTTGTAAATTATTTTTTCCATCCGTTCTTGCTTAGGTCATAAACACATGATAAAGTATGGACCTTGGAGCTAAAAAATTCGTTCATTAATCAAGAAATTTTACGTTAAACCTAGAGGGAACTGTGGAAGTACGAGTCATCAATAATAATGTTGAAAAAGCCTTAAAGGTTGCCAAAAAGAAATTGGCTGCCGATGGATTATTTCGAGAATTAAAAGCCCGCCGTTTTTACCAAAAGCCAAGCGTCAAGAAAAAGGCGAAGGAACGAGAAGCCGCCAGACGTCGTCAAAAGTGGTTATCTAAGCATCGAACGTTTTAATCAAGTCACTCTTTAGCTAGATACCTCCTAGTTTTCCCATCGGTTCCCTGCTCAATTTTATCTCAAGCTAGTGATCACCGAGCATGCAGGATGATGATATTCATCTCGTCCTCCGTTTGGTGAAAAAATCCAATCAGCAGTGGCCTGATCCCT
>JAOUQB010000383.1 GCA_029879555.1 Nitrospirota bacterium
GAATAACATTTGAAGAAGTTCGAGCAAAACCTCCGGCTTCTCCTGTTTTTCACAGAGCGTTTCGATATGCTCTTTGATGAGGAGGTATGTCCTGTCATCTCTGGCCTTAAATTCATATGGAAAAGAGATGAATGCGGCCTCACCCCATGATGGAAGGTACATCCACGAATATTCAAATATATCTTCGTATACGTTGGGGAAAATAATCCTGATGGCTTCCAGAATCAGGAAATCTTGAATATGAACCTCGTCCTTCATTGAAGGAAAATTTTGATAGAAACCATCCAGGTAAAGGTTTGCACATTCTAGCGTGGGAAACAGCGTTGACAACTGAAAGGCGTAGATGGCAGGGAAGGTTTTCTCGAAATCTGCGATTCGCTTCTCATCAATCTCGAGATTGCGCAACAGTCTGGCTATGGCGGAAACAGGGTCATCGTCGCTTGAGCAAGAGGGGTACTGATCTATCCCTTCCTTTCCTTCTGGAGGCCGAAAAATCCCGGCCTGGACAATTTCTTCAACACATGAAAAATCGTCAGGCCGATCCGGGTTTACTATCGCATTGACCTCCATATGATCGGGACTTAGCACCTATACTGTTTTTTGATTTTCCCCAAATGTTTCACAAGTTGGACTCACTGTAGAGGATCAGGCTTTTCTCTCACTCGAACAATGTCATTCACGAAAACAACCAGCTTTACGCCCGTCTTCTCAATGAGGTCTTCGATTTTGGATTTCAAATTATCAAATATTTCGTCGGTCAAAAATTGGTCAAAATTGAATCCTGTGCACTTAAGACCAAAAACAAGGAGGCTACAGTATATCATTATCAAGTATTGTAAATTGGGGAGGCGAAACCTTCGGTTAAGCCAATTGTGGATTCCATCGTAAAAGGTTTCGATGAAAGCCTCCGTAGATGAAAAGACCCAAGTGGTCTTGCCACGATTTCCATCCAGGATACAGCAGAGCATTTGAGTACGGCCCCGTCACTCAGAAGGACGCCGGCCCGTGCTCCACAGATCCCCTCGGTTATGCCAGAATCATTTTTGCACACCTCACCCTACACTCACTTTTTCGCGGTTGATCCCGTAGCAATTTCTGTCTTCATCTCTGGGAATCAGTTCAGGATATCGGCTTTTTTTGAAAGGCAGTTGGGCCATTCGTTTTCAAGGAAGCTTTCCTCCGGTTTCATTCGATGCTGTCATTTGTGGCTCAATGCCACGGAATAAGATTTTGAATCTGTCTCAAATTTCCCCACGCTCTGGGGCGGATGAGTCGATCGCCATGTCGTGCTGCCAAGGGGATGTCCCGAAACGATGGCATGGTTGACACAAAAGGGATACACCCCTCATCCAGTTGAACTGGACGAATTTCTCAAAGCCGGGGGCTCCGCAAAATGCCTCACGCTTGCCCTCGACTAATATTCAACAAGTTTTGATTAGGCATTCCAGACCCCCCCCTCCTTTGTAAGGAGGGGTGCGGGGAGGTAGAATCCTTCCATCTCACAAGCTGCGTTAACCACCACAAACCATTTATGACGCAAGAAAATTTCTACGATCTCGGCGACCATGATGCCGTGCAACGGCACATCAAGATTGAGCGGGATAAAGCGAAAAAACTTCGGAAATCATCCTGGTGGGAAACACAGTTACAAAAGGGCCTTTGCCACATCTGCCAGCAATCAGTTGGTGCAGACAATCTCACCATGGACCATCTTGTGCCTCTGGCACGAGGCGGCAAAAGCACCCGCGGCAACGTAGTTCTTGCCTGCCAGTCCTGCAATAAGAACAAACAATTGGATACGCCAGTGGAAACAATACTGAATCGAATACGAAGCAACAATAATAGATAAGTGGCAGTGGCTAAAATTTTGAGGAGAGATATTCTCGCAAGGGAATCAGGCGAATACTCCCATATTGCTTCAATTCCAACATCACTTTATCTCCGGTCACAATACATTCGGCATGCCCTGCTTCAGCACATTCAAGGACCCGATTATCAGGATCATCCTTGAAAACATCCACTGTTCGAACCGGTTTCACAATTTCCCCCATTTCAGCCATGAGGACTGCGGTCTGACTCAACGCTTCAGGGTCACGACTGAATTTTCTGGCTAAGATGCCCAACACTTCATCAAGTATGGCC
This sequence comes from Nitrospirota bacterium, assembly GCA_029879555.1. GTDB lineage: Bacteria > Nitrospirota > Nitrospiria > Nitrospirales > UBA8639 > Nitrospira_E. The sequence goes on from JAOUQB010000383.1 coordinate 2,143, forward strand.
TTAGAGAGAACCAGAGTATCAGTACCTTCAAGAACTCTAGAAAAAGCTTGATCCGCCTGGCTCCCAGGAAACACGAGAGCGGAAATGTAGATGTTACTGTCAAAAACAACTCTCACTATTTAGCCAAATATTTCTGAAGATCTCGTTCCGTGAGAATTCCCTTTTCTTTGGCCTTTCGTGTCCAATACTGCTGAGTGTCGAGGAATTTCGATTTCAATCGTTCTCGTTTGGCTAGCCGCAAGGCCTCTTGGATAACCGCACTCACAGTCTTCCCTTCTTCCTGCGCAATCTCTTCCAACTCCTTGGAAAGATCAGGGGGAAGCGAAATCGTTTTTTTGACGGCAGATCCCATAGTCATTACCTCCGGTATGAATAAATCATACCACTGATTCCATTGAGAAACCAACTCTTAGGATTTCCGATTTGTTAGCCTCGCTACTACCTTGGTGACGATGACCAAGCCCAACGGCACATCAAAATTGAGCGGGATAAAGCGAAAAAACTTCGTGAATCATCCTGGTGGAAAACGCAAATACAGAAAGGCCTCTGTCATTTCTGTCAGCAAGTAGTGGATGCAAACAGCCTCACCCTGGACCATCTCGTGCCTCTAGCCCGAGGTGGGAAAAGCACTAGAGGAAATATTGTGCCCGCCTGCCAGTCATGCAATAAGAACAAACAATTAAACACTCCGGTGGAAACAATACTCGACCAAATAAAGACTAAGCCCCTTCGGCTTCTATGAAAGGTGAAAAGCAAAGGTCTCTTAACGTGCAATACTTCCAATTAGCTACTCTGCAATGAATTGCGCCGAAGTTGCGCCAAAGTTGTGCCGAAACTGAAAATAAAAACCCCTAGAATTTTCAAGAAAACCAACTACTTTGGCTGAAGTATTGCACCATTTTTCATTTAAATATTGAGTTTCGAGGCAACTTCAGAGGAAGTGCGCTGAACAAGGCAGGAGAAAGAGAATATCTGAGGGAAGGTTTCTTTTTTCCGAAAACACTAACCCATTTCTCGCAATTGTTTGCACCGATACTTGCAGATGTTAGATCATTTATTCACAACCCAGAGTATTTATTGTGGCGCTTCCCATCACCGTCACACCCTTATCGTCGCCGCCCCCTAAGACGGTGGTCCCCTCTTTACTTGAAGCCAAATGGGCCTTGCAGTGCAAATTGATGGTACTGGAGGCCATCACATTCACTTTGGATATCAGGCAGTACCAGCCATTGGGGTTCATCAACGTCATGGTGGATCCCGTCATGACACTGACATTGGGATGGATCAACACTAATTCTGGTTTT
>JAOUQB010000384.1 GCA_029879555.1 Nitrospirota bacterium
CCTTAAAGTCATTGAATTGGTGAATGATCCAGAATTAGATATTGACCAAGCAGTGAAGGTGTTTTTTCTTGACCCGGTCATTGTGAGTAAAATTCTTCGAATCGCCAACTCACCGCTCTATGCCAATCAACGAACAGTCACCACTCTACAAATGGCCATTCTGGTCCTTGGCCTCAATGCGACGATATCCCTTGCACTGTCATTTTCCTTAGTCACGGTCCTTCGCCAAGGAAAGCACGACGCAAGCCTCAATCATCCCCTTTATTGGAAACGGGCGGGACTCGCGGCTGCCGCCAGCCGTGTTCTCGGTATCTATAGTGCCTGGCCATGCCTGGAAGAACTCTTTATCGCAGCCCTACTGCAGGATATTGGCATGTTGGCCTTAGAACGTCTCTGTCCTGATCTGTATGCTGAGTCCACCCTCAACCAGAATTGCCATACGAAGGTTGTCGATCACGAGCGTCAGCAATTGGGGTGTAGCCATGCAACGGTGGGAGGCTGGCTCTTGGCCCAATGGCGTTTCCCCGACCGGTTACATATGGCCGTCACCTATAGTGATGACCCCCTGCAAGTGTCCTTGGATGATGAACAGACAACGTTCGTGCGGTGCGTGGCTGGAGCCGGGGCTCTAGCCAATCTATTGCTCAATGAAGGGCAAGATCAATCCCTTCAAGAGACCAAAGAGAAATTAGAGGGGTGGTTGGGAATTCCAGGTGAGCACTTGCCCCGCCTTCTCGAAGAGTTGCAACCGGTACTATCCGAAGTGGACAATCTCTTTGATATGAATATGAGCCAAGAAGTGCATCCAGAAGACCTCATCGAAATGGCGCGTGAAAGCCAGTTGCTCACCAACCTAAACATTTGTCATGAGGTAGAGAAATTAAAAGAAGGGACGATTAGTCTCGAAACCCAATACGAACAGTTAAAGAATTCTGCTCAACGCGATGAACTGACCAAATTGTATAATCGCAGTTTTCTTGATGAATATTTGAACAAAATGTTTAAACAATCGTTACGGGATAAGAGCACGTTTACGCTGGGCTTTCTCGATCTCGATCATTTCAAGCAGGTGAATGATACCCATGGGCATTCAGTGGGTGACCAGATCCTCAAAGCAACGGCTGATATCCTACAGGCACAGGTCAGAGGCAGTGATGTGGTCGGTCGATACGGAGGGGAAGAGTTTCTCATCGTGTTGCCAGAGACCCCACCATGCGGTGCGGAGGAAGTCTTTCACCGGATCCTGGAAGCCTTTCGCCAAACACGCCACCCTATTACAACCGGTCAACAAATCGGGGTGACCGCGTCAATTGGAATCGCGACGCATTCCCCGGAACACCCGTACTCCACGATTGGCCATCTGATCGATGCCGCGGACCAGGCGTTATACCAGGTCAAACAACATGGACGAAATTCCATCAGGATGTCTGAGGAAATACCAAAAGCCGTCATGAGTCACGCATCTCCCGCCAAGGGATGAGCTTCCCCCAGGGGCTCCCCGCTATCATGGTAAGCCACATGAGCCTCCGTGTACCCCCAGAACCACTAATCTGATTCTGAAAAATTGAAGAGAGTATCGTCCGGACAAATGTCTGTTCAGCGTCGTATTGTCGTCACGTTTGCCATGCCGCAACCAATGAAAATATTTCAAAATTCCCTCTCGCCTTTGGGACTTCGGTCCTCCTCGGACCGAAGCGGATCTGAGGGCATGTTCGTCTCCAGCATTTCTAGCCCGTTCACTGTGGGCGTTCTTTCGTGTCTCCCAAAAATTTTCTTCGCCCGGCGTTGCTGTTGATCCGAGACACTCCTCCAGCAGGGTTCGTCCTCCACATCGGCCACCCGCGTAAACAGAAAACTGGACGGGACATTGTCCCAATGCCTGAGATCGGGACGGAGGGTATTTCGAAGCACAAGGGGTGTCTCCTGCATCAAAGCCATTCCCCCATGGATGGACAATTGACACAATGAGCCATTGCCCTCCGCGGCCACATCGACAAAACAGCCCCCAACCATAATGCCCGCCCCTGCGGAAAAAGTGATAAGGCTGTAAACCATCCCGACGGGCAATCTGAGCCAGCTCTGGGCATGTAACAATGGATGATAGCCCTGATCATGGCGCATCGCGATTTTCTGAAACCAACTGGTGGTCGAAACACGTACCCCGCTTTCCGAAAAACACGCGGGCAGAAAGCTCTGTCGCGGATTCACCGAAAAGTACCCCGTGGAGGAATCCTGGAATTCAATATTCCAGTCAATGCCAGGAAAGCTCCCCATGGCATACACGTTCCAATCACCGGAGCGTTCATCCCTCCCAGTCAACTGACTCAAGCGACGAGAGGCAAAGGCCCGGAGCGCCTCATCTTGCCCTTCTTGCCCCTGCAGACGATTCCAATCAACCCGCGCTTCATGGTGCTCACCCAGCACTTCCCAGAGGATGGCGCTAAAGAGCAGGTTCACCGGATCAGCCCCAAAATTGTACAGTGGAGTGAAAATCTCATGGTCCAGCCGTCGTAATTCCACTTGAGTGGCGGCAAGATTATGCAGACGAGAGTAGCTGATAGCCACCAGAACACTCAGAAACCCACGCTCGTAACTTTCCAGGACATAATCGATGAACGTTCCATCAGGCAAAAAGATGTTACTGGCTTCCTTGAACACCCGAAACGTCTTATATTTGTACTGCTCTTGGGCCTGTCTACCATAGGTAATCACCGTCTCATCACACCCGGCAGAGAAGGCCCGATAAATATCGCGGAGGGTATCGATCCGATCTGTAAAATTGATATGCGTCACAATCTTCGCACAGGACGAAGAGACATCCAGGTGGGCATCCTGCGGACGGAGCGTGGCAGTGGATGGGCAGCCAACCAAGAAGAACCCCCCGATGAAAACAAGAAACACCATCTTGCTAGACGAGGCAAAACCAGGGGAAAGCGAAGCACAACCCTTCTTCATCGTCGTCAAAACCCAATCATAAAGCTTCAAAGCTTCGACTCATTCATTCTTGCCATCATACCGTGACCTCCTCATGACCGTTCGTCAAGATCATGCCGGGCGAAACCCATGCGGCCCATCCTGGTTCCGCTCCCGGGCCGAACCCAGGGATTAATCAACTCTTCACATCATAACCGAGATCCACCATCAAGCACCCCTCCCCAACTCGTCATCATCTGACCGACCGAGAGCCTCCTCTTTTGTGCATACCTCAGCCGTATCGAGTTCGAGGCAAACACTCTGAGGAAGGCGTATTGAGAGCCTCGCTCTCACCTATGGCTCCTAAATGGGCATCCCGAGGTTATTGGCGTGCAAAATGGAGTAGCTGATCGGAAATGATGATTGAATCCTTCTGAACGATAGACAGTCCACTAAGAATCAAAGCCGCTGATGTATACCCAGTGAGCTAGTGCGGAAAAAGTCCGTACCGATGA